>JAJYKN010000134.1 GCA_021788515.1 Nitrospirota bacterium
CCGATCTTCGCGCACCACCATCCAGTCCAGCTTCGCGAGCGCCTTTCTCTGGAAACGCGCGTTCTGGCCGCCGATGGCGGGGTTCTGGCCCATGACAAAGAAGCCCCTGATCTGGCCCTCCATCATATGCACGAACATGGGAAGATGGGAATGGTCGTCCGTGATCTTGGGATGGTAGTCGTAACCGTAGTCGTTCTCTTTCGTCGCTGCATCGCCCCATTGCGCCTTGAAATAGGAGACGGCGAACTTGGGATAGTTGCCCCAGTAGCTCGTTGCAATCGGACCCGCCTCGGTCAGGATGAAGTCCTTGAGCGTCTCGTGGTTCTTTCTTGCGTCGGGCATGTTGATGTAGCCCGGAAGCGAATGATAGAGCGTGGCGATGTCCGTGGAGCCCTGGATCGTTGCGTGGCCGCGGAGGGCCAGGATGCCGCCGCCGGGACGGCCGATATTTCCGAGAAGGGCCTGGAGCACGCCTGCCAAACGGATGATCTGCACGCCCACGGTATGCTGGGTCCAGCCCACGGCATAGGTGATGTTCGACGTCTTGTCGCGGCCGGAGTTGTTCAAAAGCGTTTCGGCAACCTTGAGGAACGTCTCTTTGGAGCAACCGCAGACCTTCTCGACCATCTCAGGCGTGTAGCGGCGGTAATGTTTCTTCACGATCTGGAAGACCGTGTGCGGGTTTTTGAGCGTGGGATCGGTCTTGGGCCTGCCGGGCACGTGCTGCAGCAGGAGGTCGGTAAACGTCTTTGCCTCGGCAACAGCCGGAGTCGGCTTGGGACCGCGCTGGTAGGTCCAGGTATCGTAGGAGTAGGATTTGCCGTCCTTCGACATGCCGGAAAAGAGACCGTCATGATCTTCCGTGTCCTGATAATCAGGATTCACGAGCATGGCTGCGTTCGTATAGTTGACCACGTACTCTTTGAAGAACGGGTCCGTGTTCCATCGCTTGCTGTTAATCACGTGGTTGATGATCGCGCCGAGGAAAAGAATGTCCGTGCCTGCGCGGATCGGCGCGTGGATGTCGCACATCGCCGAGGTGCGCGTGTAGCGAGGGTCCACGTGCATAAGCACTGCGCCGTGTTCCGTCTTTGCCTTGAGCGGCCAGCGGAAGGCAACGGGGTGGCACTCGGCCATGTTGGAGCCCATGATCATGACCGCGTCGG
This sequence comes from Nitrospirota bacterium, assembly GCA_021788515.1. Classification (GTDB taxonomy): domain Bacteria; phylum Nitrospirota; class UBA9217; order UBA9217; family UBA9217; genus JAJYKN01. The sequence goes on from JAJYKN010000134.1 coordinate 1,167, forward strand.
AATGTTCGAGATCGCGGGGGAACGTCGTTGAACCGCCTCTGCCGAAGGAGACCCCCAGACCGGGGACCGTGGAAGAGTGTCAGATCCGGGCCTGGTTCTCCAGGTAGACCACGCCCAGGGCGTGCATCAGCTTCTGGTGGGTATAGTTCCACTCGTTGTCCATGGTGGCCCCGCCCAGGGAGGCAACCGCATAGGTGTTCATGACGCGCTTTCTGATTGTGCCGCCTTTCCCGTCGGGCATGTTCTGGAACTCGTTAAAATTCGCGTCCCGCGTCTTTTTCGTAAGCTCGGCGATCCGGTCCATGGCCCAGTCAAGCGGCTTCTCCTCCCAGCGGTCGCTTCCCGGGGCCCGGTACTTGACCGTGGTCATGCGGAGGTCGTTGTTCACGAGCTGGAACGTTGCCGCGCCTTTGGGGCAGAGAGTGCCCTGGTTTATGGGAGAGTCGGGGTTCCCCTGAATGTCGATGATTGCTCCCTTCTCATCGACCGTAGCGATCTGACCGCAGCCGACCGCGCAGTAAGGGCAGATCGTGGGGACCTGTTTCCCGGTCTTGATCGGGACCTTTTGCGCTTGCTGCTGCATGGCGCTCGTGTCCGCACCGAGGCCCACGGCTTCCGTGGCTACTGCCGTGCCGATGGCTCCTGAGGATATTTTAAAGAACTGCCTTCGGGTAATGTCCATAATATACGTTGTCTCCTTTCGCAAGCGGCTTTGGCATGATCAATTTCCCCCACGAACGCTCAGAACGAAACGAACGCGAGAAGCATCGTTTCCCAGGGGATCAAACATATAAAAAACATAGCGCGCCCAACGTACCATGTCAAATAATTCTCATTTTTTATCGGACGAAAGACGTACAGTTTAAAGGAGGACCCGCGGTCTAGCTGCTTAAGGAGATGAAAAAGGGAAGGTAGTACGTCTGAAAAGCCGGCTCCGGGAGTGTAAAGACAAAAAAGGCCGGCATGCAATGGAACATGCCGGCCCAGGGAAGGATAGACAGCGACCTCTCAAATCGCCGGTTCTCCGCGTTCTCCTGTCCTGATACGGACAATATCCTCAAGCTTCGATATGAAGATCTTGCCGTCGCCGATCTTGCCGGTCCTGGCTTTTTCCACGATCGTCGTGACCACCTTCTCTGCCATGGCTTCGGCAACGACCACCTCAAGTTTTACCTTCGGAATGAAGGAGATATCGTATTCCGCTCCGCGGTAAAGTTCAACGTGCCCTTTTTGCCTGCCGAACCCCTTCACTTCGGTCACGGTCATGCCCTGCACGCCGAGGGCGTTCAACGCGTCCTTTACCTCATCGAGTTTGAACGGCTTGATTATGGCTTCGATCTTTCTCATGATACCTCCTTTTTAAAAAGTGAGCGGTACGAGCAGCAAATCCTGACTTCTCATTCCTAAATCTTCATTGTTAATTCTTAATTGCTTTTAATTATACGCCCGTTCTCCATGCTCGCTCTCGTCGAGACCGATGGTTTCCTCTTCCGCGCCGACCCGAAGCCCGACGACGAGCTTGATGATCATGAATATGATGAAGGTCATGACGCCGCTGTACACGAGCGTCACCAGCACGGCAACGATCTGGGTCCAGAGCTGGCCGGGATTGCCGTACAAAAGTCCCTTGCCTGCCGCGTTGATGGCCGGGTCCGCGAACACGCCTGTCAGGATCGCGCCGAGGGCCCCGCCGACACCATGAATGCCGAACGCATCGAGCGTATCGTCATACCCGAACAGGGGTTTGAGCTTGGCCACTGCATAGAAGGGGACCACGCCTGCCGCAATGCCGATGCAGATCGCTCCGCCGATGTTCACGAACCCGGCAGCCGGCGTGATGGCCACGAGTCCGCCTACCGCGCCGGAAGCAAGGCCGAGCACCGTCGGTTTTCCCGAATGCATCCATTCAACGAACATCCACGCCAGCGCCGCAACAGCCGCTGCAGTATTGGTATTGAGGAAGGCCGCGCCGGAAAGACCGTTCGCCGCAAGAGCCGAGCCGGCGTTAAACCCGAACCATCCGAACCACAAAAGCCCTGCGCCGATCACCACCAGGGGAAGGTTCCCCGGGATGATCGCTTTAGCTTTCCTCTTGCCCAGAACCAGTGCGCCCACCAAAGCCGCAATACCCGCGTTCACGTGCACCACGGTGCCGCCTGCGAAGTCCAAGGCCCCGAGTTTCGCCAGGAACCCGTTGCCCCACACCCAGTGCGCCACCGGGAGGTAGACCACGGTCATCCAGAGCACGGTAAAAATGATCCAGGCCGAAAACTTCATACGTTCGATATATGCGCCCGAGGCCAGGGCCACGGTGATCGCGGCGAACGTGAGCTGATAGGCGATGAAAACAAACTCGGGGATCGTCCTGGCCAGGTCCGAGATACTGTTCGGCCCCACGCCCTTGAGGAACAGTTTCGACGCGCTGCCGATGATGCCCCTGATATCGTCGCCGAATGAAAAGGTATATCCGTAAATAACCCACAGCAGGCTGACGATACAGAAAGCCACGAAGGTCATGGCCATGGTGTTCAGCGTGTCCTTGGTCTTGGACAGCCCTCCGTAAAAGAGCGCCAGACCCGGGATCGACATGAGCATGACCAGGGCGGTTGCCACAATCATCCAGGCCGTGTCGCCGGTGTCGATCCTGGGCGCGGGAGCCGGTGCCGCGGCAGTCGCGGAAACCGTTGCCGGAGCCGGCGCCGCCTCCTCCGCCGTTGTAAGCGTAGGTGACATAAGTGCCGACAATATGAGCAACAAAAATACGACAACAATGGATTTCGCAGCTGCTACTTTCATGGTCCATTCCTCCTTGATTGATAATGCCTGTTTAACTCTTGTTCATATGACATTAAGCAAGGCACGTGCCAAAAAAGAAAGCTGGATATGTTCATGCGATCAGGTTGATTTTATTAGTTGATTACTATGGTGATTATATTCAACGCAATTGCTGACACTTTAAGCATAGTCGAAATTTTAGGCAGGTGTTTAAAAGGTAGGCAGAGTCGGCACAGAAATGTTATCCCAAAGCGGAAAATCTCAGACGGAAAGGAGGCCGGTCCGAAGATCAGGGCGGCGATGGTTGTTTTGATGCTGTGTCGGTGATATCTTTTTCAGTATTCCACCAGCCTCCGCCGAGCGCCACAAAGAGTGCGGCCGTATCCTGATAACGCTGGGCCACGGCCTGGAGATAACCGATCTTCGCCTGTTGGTACTGGCCGTCTGCAACAAGGACCTGAACATAGCTGGCCGTACCGGCCCGGTAATTCGCCTGGATCATTCGCAGCGTTTCCTCCGCAGCATTGAGCGCGCGGGACTGGGCAAGGACCAGCTCGGCGTCATGTTCCAGCGCGCGCAGGGTATCGGCGACCTGGGCAAAAGCGGTGAGAACAGTCTGACGGTAATTCGCCGAAGCGACTTGATAGGCGTCAAGCGCGGCCTGCCGTCCGAACCACAACGTTCCACCATGGAACAAGGGGGCGTTAACGTTTGCACCAATGTTCCAGAAGCTGCTGTTGCTTTTAAAGAGGTTATTGACCGTATTGCTCCCGACGCCGTAGCCGCCGTTCAACGTAAAGCTGGGGAACAGTGCCGCAGTGGCTACTCCGATTTCTGCGCTTGCACTGTGGAGCTGTGCTTCAGCCGCGAGGATGTCTGGCCGCTGGCGAACGATCTGCGAGGGCAACGTTATGGGCAGCTCGCCGGGCAGCGTCAGGTCCGCCAGTTCAATCTGCTGCGGAATCCATTCCGCCGGCGTGCGGCCCGCCAGAGTTGCAAGCAAATGCTCGGTCTGGCTTATTTTCTGTTGGAGCTGTGGGAGCGTTGCCTCAAGTGAAGCAAGCTGACTCTGGAGGCTGAGTACGTTCACATAGGGGATCGTTCCTGCTTGCGCCTGCACTTCGGTCAGCCTGACCTGTTCCTGCTGTAATTTGATCAATTCTTCAGCAGCCTTAAGCTGCTCTTGGTAGGCAGCCCTGGCGATCATGGCGTTGACAACATTGCCGGACAGGGTTATGTAGGCAGCCTGGACCAGCGCATGCTGAAAATCTACCTGAGCGCCGAGACTTTCCACGGCGCGGCGTTCCCCGCCGAAAACATCGAGAGCATAGCTGACCGTGGCCGAAAGGGTGAACAGATTGAAGACGCTGTTCGGCGCCTTCCCGCCCGTGGCGGCAGGGGAAATTTTTTCGCGCGATGCTCCGAAGCCTGCGTTTACCTGGGGATAGAATACGCCATAGCCCGCGCGCAGGGCATCCTGGCTTTGGCGCAGACTGGCCTGCGCCGCCTGGAGGTTC
>JAJYKN010000135.1 GCA_021788515.1 Nitrospirota bacterium
TATTCTGTATGTGGGTGGTGCCGATCCTGATGAGCTTCTCATAGTAGCGTTTATCGTAAACGCCGGACAACAATTCGAGAAACCTCTCCCGCCGCGCTCCGAAGACGTGTTTTTTCCTCGATTCCTCGGTAAAGAACTGTGCAGCCCCCTTGGTGCCCATGATCCAGAGGCTGAGCGTGCCCATGATCTCATCGGCTTGTTCTTCCATGAGCGGACGCAGTTTCGCGAGGCGTTCCTCGTCCTCGGGCGCAAAACGGTAATCATGTTTAATGTCCCGAAATGATCTCATACCATCCCCCCGGTCTTTTCATGCTTTTCAATAAAGCGGGATGGATGGAGTACTCGGGCAACTATCCATCCCGCGTTGGTCAACGGCTGCCTATGACCTGGCCCTTGCCAGTCTGTAAAAATCCATAAGAAACATCACGACACCGGCAGCGAACCCCCATGCCGATACCCAGAATACGGCATACCACAGCTTCATGTATTCCTGCGTCGTAAGGTAGTCCATGCCCAGAACACGCTGGAAGTAGGCTTGCACGATCCCGGCTATGCCGAGCGATAGAGCGATCAGCCCCATGAACGAACACATGAACCAGAAGGACTTGACGCCGAGCGATTGATTAAAGGTGGTCAGGCCCCGCAGCTGCGGCATGGCGAAATAGAACATCGTCAGATTCAGCATGGCATAGGCCCCGAAGAAGGCGAAGTGGCCGTGCGATGCCGTTACCTGCGTACCGTGGGTCCATTGGTTGATCTGCGGCAGCGTGTGGGCAAAGCCCCAGACCCCGGCGCCGAAGAAGTGCATGACCGCGCACCCCACGGCCCACGAGAGGGCCACCCGGTTCGGGATCTCGGTTTTCCGTTCCCGCACCACCCGAAGGGTGTCGATGACCATGAAGAGGATCGGGAGCGGTTCAAAGGCGCTGAAGATGCCGCCCCACCAAAGCCAGTAATTCGGCGTTCCGATCCAGTAATAGTGATGCCCCGTACCCACGATGCCGGTGAATAACACGAGGCCGACCTCGACGTAGAGCCATTTCTCCACCAGTTCTCGGTCCACGCCCGTGAGCTTCATGAGCATGAAGGCCATGATCGCGCCGGTCACGAGTTCCCAGGCCCCTTCCACCCAAAGGTGGATGACCCACCACCACCAGAAGTATTGATCAGCCAGGTTCTTCATGAAGAATATGCCGAACAGGAACATGCCTGCCAGCATGACCAGCCCGCCCAAAAGCACGCCCTGGATCACCGTCCATTTCTTGGTCTTCATCATGGTCATAAAAATGTTAAAAAGAAAGATCAAGGCCACGATGACAATTCCGAACTTCAGGACCGTGGGCTGTTCCAGAAACGGCATGCCCCATGTCCAGCCGAGAAGATAGCCGACGATGGCCGTGACGCCGATAAGCGCGAACAACACAAGCTGGAAATTTGCAAGTTTCTTGCTGTAGATCTCGGTCTGGGCCTCTTCCGGAACGATGTAGTACGTTCCGCCCATGAAACCGAAAAGCAGCCAGACCACGAGCAGGTTGATATGGATCGCCCGCGAAGTATTGAACGGGAGAATATTGATGAGCGGATCAAAGTCCCACACGTACTTGGCCCCGGTGATCAGGCCGAAGACGATCTGGAGCCCGAACAGGACTGCGGCGATCATGAAGTAGTTCATTGCTATCTTCTGTGATTCGTATTTCATCTTGTCCTCCTTAGCGCAGTCCCGCGAGATAGTCCGCGAGGTCGTCAATGTCTTTTTGAGAAAGCCTGGAAAAACTCGGCATGATCGAGTTCGGGTTGTGCGATTTCGGATTCTTCAATTGGGCCTCGATCCAGGCCTTGTCCCTTTTCCCCCCGACTCTGGACAGGTCCGGTCCCACCTTGCCGCCCACGCCGTTGAGCAAATGGCATGCGGAGCAACCCTGGGCCTTATAGACCGTTTCGCCCGGACTGCCGGAAGTCACCGCAGTGGCCACAAGGGGCTTCGGAGGCCAGTTGTTCGTATTGATGCCGTTCACCCAGGTGAGAAAGGCGACCACATCAGCAACTTCCTGGTCCTGTAAATGAAGGTTCGGCATCTTCCGCGCGTTGGGCCAGACTTTTTCCGGGTCTTTCAGAAACCGCGTCACCCATTCGCCGTCCCGGGTACTCATCACCTTGGTGACATCGGGGGCGTAGTAGCCCCCGATGCCGAGGATGGTGTGACAATCATTGCAATTATACTTCTGCCATACCCACTTGCCCGCGACCACGTGGCTATCCAGTTTTTCTTCCTGCGTTCTCTTCGGCATCTGCACCAGAGAGTCGTAGGAAAGATACAGGAAGATCGCGGCCGAAATCACGGTGCCCCAGATAAAAATAGCTTTTGCCCGCGACAGAGTCATAGCTCCTCCTTTCGAATTTTAGAGTTCTCTATGGTTTGAAAATCCGCAATCCGCATTCCGCAATGTTTCTTACTCCCATCCTTCGACAACGGTCTTTTGAGACTTCTTATAAGGAAACTTTTCCATGAGCTTATTGAGCGGCAGTTTCTGATCTCCCTCCCGCATGGCATGCAGCAGGACCACCGATGCCCAGTAATCGTTGTAGTATTCCGTGTTCTGGAGCTGAACAGGAACGCCTTTTTCGTTCACCCGGTGGCAGGCGGAACAGGTGACCGGTCCCGCATACTTGTTGTCCGGGCTGAACTGGAGCGCCTGCTCGCGGGACGTGAGGTCCACGGTCTCTTTCGGGCCTTCATAGCGGACCGGGTAGAGGCCGTGAATGGACTCATGGCAGGACTGACAGGCGATGGTCCCGTGCGCTTTTGAATAACGATAGAGCGAATATTTATTCGGCTGATCGATGGGGAAATAGGCCCCGCCCCCGCTCTCCACAAAGGGCGCCAGGTGGCAGTCGGCGCAGTGGGGCTCTGATGCGGCAAGCCACCAATCTTTTCCGCCTGATGCGCCGTCATAGGGCACGGCAGCGCCCTCGTTTGCGTTCCAGGGCAGGAGCTTGAGCTTTCCGGCGCTGTCCTTCGTCGCCTTGACCATCGTCGCGCCGGTGTGGGTGCCCCAGAAGCTGCCGAGCGGGTCACCGTCTGCGCCCACGATCGGATCGGCGAAATAATTCTTAAACTTCACGGCATCGCCGTTGGCAACGGCTTTAACGACCTCTGCGATCGGTTTGTCCCTGAGCGTTGTTCCCTCCTGGGTCGAGGCAGAGGAAAGATCGTCCTCCCGGTAAAGCGCCTGGGCCAGGCTGTTGTGGCAATCGGAGCAATACAATCCCCTGAGCTTCTTGACCGTTTTGCCGTTTTCGTTCTTCATGCTCACTTCTTTGATATACCATTTCCCGATCTGGTTCAGGAAAAAGGGCGGTTTCACGTCGGGGTTCGTATGGGCGTCTCTGCGGAGGTAGCAGCCTCCGCCCGCGGTGCGTACATCGGCTTTGGAAAACCGCGCGTTCCCTTCATCGTCCACAATATCATAGGGGTTGGTCTTCGGCTCGTTCATCTTCCCTTCCTGCCAGTGCGTCGGATGGCAGGCCTGGCAGCTCTGGGTCCTGCCTGCCTTGTCCGGCATGGGGATGAAGGCCGCGTGGGCTGCATGGATCGCTTCGGTCAGGGGCTTCGCCTTGACGGCTGTGTAGCCGGTCGCGCCGGGCCGCGGTTCCTGCAGGTTGCCGGAAATATTGTCTCCGTGGCAGTCTGCGCAATTGACCGGACCGTTCACGCCGAGGCGGTTCGACGACGCGTCGGAATTATAGTCCTTCAGGAACGAGGTACCCGCATGCTTGTCGTGCAGTTCGAGGATGTTGATGGACGCGGACGACAGCCGGGCCATGAATTCCGTCACATCAGGGTAGTTCTTTTTCCAGTATGCATACTCCTTGTCGAACGCCGTGAGTCCTTCCTGCCGTGACAGCTTCGCTGCCCGGCCCTGGCCGGAATGGCAGACGTAGCAGTTCGGCATGTCAACGGGGTTGGTGCCGAAGAATTCGACGCGCTTTCCCTCAGACAGGACCGGCTTTCCGTCCTTGTCCCGGAGCTCGACCTGGGAGTACTGGTAGGGCTGGAATTCACGCGGCGACACGCTTCGAAGCGTGCCTTTCCGCTGGCTGTCGGTGAAGGCAGTGAGCGGCAGGCCGAGAGCGTCCCAGAGATAAGACGACGTAAGCGTCAGGGGAACGTTCTTCACCTCCGGGATGAGCGTGTCGGTGAAGACCTTGTTGCCTCCCGTGCTCCCGGCATAGGCAAGGTAGCCGCCGGCCAGGCTTTTTCCCGACGGGCCCGAATCAATGGGGACCTGGATCTCTTTTCCCACGTGGAGCCGCTTCGCCTCGGTCCAGTCCGGCGGCAGCGTTCCCTCCAGGTCCTTGTAGATGAACAAATGGGTCCAGACGTAGTTCGCCATGTTGTCGCCGGGCTTGTCCATCTTCCCGTCGCCGAAGACGTCTTTGGAGACCTGCCAGTACCGCATCTTGTTCCCTTCGCTGTAGCTGTTGTCCCGCACCGAGTAGTAGAGCTGCAGGCCGTCGTCGGGAGAGAGGAGGGTCGGGAGGTCCCCCTTCGCGCTGGTCCTGATCGCCTGTGCCTGGATGCTGTTGTAGGGCGGGATAACACAGCAATAGGAAATGTCGAAGCCCACGCAGTGCATGCCCAGTTCATAATTAATGAAAATCGCGTAGGGGTTTTTCGGATCATAGAGCGTCACGGTTTTCCCCGAACTATCCTTGGTTGTGACTGTTTTTGTTAAATGCTGCCTAAAGGGAGGGTTTGAATCATAGCTCTGCTGAGGGCTTCCGAAAACTGCTGCTCCTGCGCCTATAATGATGGCAACTAAAAAAAAGACGACTCGTGCAAGATACTTGCTTTTCATGATAGGTCCTCCTTGTCTGGTTATCGAACTTTTGGGAAAATTCTTGGAATAGAATCACCCGGCAAGATCCCTCAGTCTGCTGTTCGGATCATGATTAACTCCCTCCGGCATTACGCTTCAGATTTTTACGAAAGCGTCTTTGCTCGCGCCGCACACGGGACAGACCCAGGAATCGGGTATTTGTTCAAAGGCCGTTCCCGGTGCCACGCCGCCGTCCGGATCGCCTACTGCGGGGTCATAGATCCAATCACAAACCGTGCATTTCCACTTGTCCATGCTCGTCCTCCTGGGATGTCGATATTCCTTCTCCTGTTATCGTTATTGCAGAAGATTGCATAAATCACAGCTCAGTCACGCAGCTATGCTTCATTTACTACTCAGACAAAAAACGAGATTAGTATGGTTTGAAAGAGAAAAACGACGAATAGTAAAAATATAGCAGATTTCGAAGTCTCAATGAGCCGTCAGGTAGAACATTTTTTGTTATCCCAACCTTTTTTTGAAACGCAGCGAGCTGAGCACGAACACCACAAGTCCCAGGAGCAAAAGAGCGGCCATTTGGCCAAATGGCCGCT
>JAJYKN010000136.1 GCA_021788515.1 Nitrospirota bacterium
TTTGAGGTCCGGCGGGCTCTTGAAGACGGCAAGCGCCTTGTACCCATCGGGGCCGGATTTTTTGCTGTAGGACGTGAGCGCACGGGTGCGTTTTCCGCCGCCCCTGTCGAACAGGACCATCGTCATTTCGATCTTATGATCCAGGGCCTTCAAACTCACTTCATGCACTTTTTCGTAGACCTCGCGGCCGGACAAAGCATGGACATCGGCAGCCATAAGTATGAATATTGCAATCAACAAAGTAAAAACGATCTTGTGCGTGAAATGCGACCGGTGAACATTGAACTTTGAACTCTGAACGTTGAACTTCCTATTCATAGGAAAGCGCCTCCGTGATATTGGTCTTTGCCGCACGCCTGGCGGGATACAGTCCGGCCAGGACCGCAAGGCCGATTGCGAGCAGCAGCGCCCAGGCGATCGAACCATAGTGAATATGATAAGTGATGCTTGAGCCGAAATCAATCCGGAAGAACCCCTCGAGGTTGATCCAGCCGATGAGAACGCCGGCAGCGGACCCGAGCAGGCCGCCGGCCATGCCGAGGAGCGCGGACTCGATGATGACCACTGCCGAGACCTGGCTTCTCTTCATCCCGATGGCGCGCAGGATGCCGATCTCGCGCGTTCGCTCGAGCACGCTTGCAAGCAGGGTGACGACGATGCCGAAGCCGGCGATGACCAGGGTAAGGACGTTGACGGCATCGTTCATCACAAAGGACCGGTCGAGCAGTTTTTTGATCTCCGCCCGGAACTCCAGGGAAGGAAGAACGAACATTTTTCGCTTGTTCCTGAATCGGTCCTGTATGGCGGCGCGCACCGCGGGGATGTCGCTGCCGGGCTTGACATAGACCGAGAACATATCAGCGACGTTGTCCCGCCAGTGACGTTCGTAGGTGCGGTAATCCATGACGATGACGCCGGAGTCGGAGGCGTAGCTCACGATGATTGCAACCACGCCGAAGCGTTTGGGGCCATCTGGTGTGGGAAGAACGATGGAATCGCCCGGTTTCAGTCCCATGCGCGCTGCAACAATCTCGTTCACCACGACGTTGTCCTGGCCGGGCATTTTCGCGGACAGGTCCTCCCTTCGGCCTTCCGTAATGGTGCAGGTATTATGCTTCGTCCAGCGGAGTTCGTCGATTATTTCCAGCAGGACCCGTTTGCCGGAAATGTTCAGGAAGAGTTTCCGAAAAGGGTCCGCTGACTGTACGCCCGGAACGGCTTCGAGCTCGCGCGCCATGGACAGCGGCATGGGGATGGTCGGGGCGCCTGCTGATGCCAGGGGATGTCCTGACGTAATGATGATGTCGCTCCGCTCAACGGAGTCGATGTAATCCCGCAATCCTCTGCGGGCGCTGTTGATCATGCTTGCCGAACTCACGGACAGGGAGATGCTGAAGAAGACAGCCGCTACCGCGACAGCGTTCCGCGAGAGGTTCTTCTGGAGGTTCAGGCCTGCCAGCCTGCCGCCCGCGCCGAGCCGCGCAGCCAAAAAGCAGCGGAACGCCTGTATGAACCATCGGAGGAAGAGCGGCGTTGCCAGGGATATGCCGAGGAGCAGAAAGATCATTGCAGCAGTCGTGGTTGTCGAATTTCTGATCGACGAAGCGGGGCCAACGGACTTATAGATGATGATGACCACGCCGGCCAGCAGCATGAAGCAGGCGGAGAGGATTTTGAGCGTTCTGTTCAGCAGGTGTGCATCTGCGGAATAGGGCAGGGAGCGGATCGCGGAAACCGGGACGATGCGCGTGCTCGACCGGGCAGGGAACGCTGCAGCGATGATGCTGGCAAAAACGCCGATGCAGACGTCTTTCAGCAGGTTCAGCCGGGAAAATTCCAGCTCCGTGACCTCTGACCGGGCGTACATGGACGAGACGGTCTGGGCGACCGCGGTGATCGACAATTTCGCCAACGCGAGGCCGAGGAAGACGCCGAGAAGGGAGGCGATCACCGAGATCACCACGGTCTCCGCGAGGAAGAGCCTGATGATCTGGCCCTGCGTCGTACCGAGGGCGCGGAGAATGCCGATCTCCCTCCTCTGGACAACGGAGATCGAGACGGTGTTGTAGATAAGGTACATGCCCACGAAGAGCGCCATGAAGCTGATGAGGTCCATGCTCTTCCGGAAGCGCGCCATGAGGTTTTCGATCTGGCGGGTCCGTCCCGCAGGCGTGTCGATGTTGTACCCTTCGGGCAGAACGGCCTGGATGCGCGCCTTCATTGTATCGAGGGTCTCCCCGCGGAGGGTGCTGACGTCGATCCGGTCGATCCGGCCTTCCTTGCCGAAGGCCAGCTGCGCTGCGTAGATGTCCATGATCGCGATGTCGCCGCCCAGGGCTTTTGCCGGGCCATCGGGCTCCAACAGGCCGCGCACGGTGAAGGTCTTGAGGCCCTGCACGGTCTGGACCTGGATCTTTTGGTCGATCGCGATCCCTTCCCGTTTTGCCATCTCCCGCGTAAGCAGGATGGAATCGGGCTTTGCGAGAAAGAGGAGCGGGTCGGGAATGTCCGCGCTCTCGTCGGTCACGCTGTAGTCGCGGACCTTGTTGTCCTGCAGCACGTCGACGCCGAGGACCACAAAGGAACGCTCGCTCCCCGCTGCCAGGTTGGCGTTCGTTTCGATCATCGGCACGGCATACTCGACTCCGGGAACAGCCTGGACGCGTTCGAGCAGGGATTCCGGGAAACCCGATTCCGCGCCCGTGACCTGGAGAACAGCCCGGCCCGTGATCCGGTTGATCGAATCCTCCAGGGACCGGATCACGCTGGAATTCACGATGTCGATGGACGTCATGGAAGCAACGCCCAGGGCGATGCCGAAGATTGCAATGATCGTCCTGGCCTTCTGGTGCCTGATGTGCTTCAGGCTGACGCGACGAAGAAGGTTGAAAAAGTTCATAGGGACCTCACCTGTATCTGTTTTGTACTGTAGCCGTCTTTGCGAGCGAAGCGAAGGAATCTTGCAGCGGAATATATAAGAAGTTCGAGATTGCCGCGTCGCGAAAAACGCGCCTCGCAATGACGTAACGGGAGTTCAAAGATTTTCTATTTCCCCCCGATGGATATATCTTCGGACAGCGCTCCGTCTTTCAGCGTTATGATCCGCGTGCCGTAGGCCGCTGCCTTGGGATCGTGCGTCACCATCACGATCGTCTGGCCTTGTTCATTCAGGGATTTCAGGAGGAGGAATATCTCTTCGCTGGTGTGGGAGTCGAGGTTGCCCGTGGGTTCGTCGGCAAGAAGGACCGCAGGGTTGGAAATGAGCGCGCGGCAGATGGCCACCCGCTGCATCTCGCCGCCCGACAGCTGCTCGGGCCGGTGTTCGACGCGCTCGCCAAGCCCCATCTGCTCAAGCAGGGCCACTGCCTTCGGTCTGATTTCCGAGAAGGGAGTGCCTTCGAGCAAAATCGGCAGGCTTACGTTCTCGACAGCAGACAGGATCGGAAGGAGATTGAAAAACTGGAATATGAACCCGACGCGCCTGCGCCTGATGAGGGTGAGTTCGTCGTCGGAAATACCGTGCAGAGGCCGTCCGTCGATGAAAATCTCCCCGCTCGTGGGCTGGTCGAGCCCGCCGATCAGGTTCAGGAGCGTGCTCTTGCCCGAGCCGGAGGGACCCATGACGGACAGGAATTCACCCTTCCTGATGTTGAGAGACACGTCGCGCAATGCATGCACTTCCCTGCCGCCCTGCTGGTACTTCTTGCTGGCATGCTTCAGTTCGATCATCGGTCACCCCTTTTTTAACAAGAAAGAGATTATGAAACGGGAAGGGGGGAATCGGAGAATTTATCACCGTTTCACCGTTTCGTCGATTCATTTCTTTACTAATGTTGCCTTTATCTTCGCCTCGCACAACGTCAGCCACTTGATGTCCGCCTCGGCGTGGAACAGGCCCGCATCCATGAGCAATTCGGTCGTGAGCGCGGCGGGGTCCTTTGCTTTCTTTTTCAAAGCGATTTTCTGGTGGGTGAGATGGTTCATCTGCCTGAGATAGAGGGCCTTCTGCTTTTCGATCAAGTCCAGGACCGGGCCGGGGTTGTCCGTGCCCGTGAATACGAGCTTGATGAAAAATTCATCTCGCAGCGCACGCACGCGGTTTATTGGCGCGGCAAGCCATTCGTCCAGCTCCTTTCGGCCTTTTTTCGTAATGCTGTAGATCTTCCGGTCCGGCCGCTTGTCCTGGACCTGACGGTCGTGGGTGACGAGGTCTTCCTTTTCAAGACGGTCGAGGGTGGAATAGATCTGGCCGTAGTTCAGGCTCCAGAATTCCCCGACCTTCTCGTCGAAACTGCTTTTGAGTTCATACCCGTGCAGATCCTTTTCTGCAAGGATGCCGAGCATGGCATATTTCACCGACATATTTTCTCCCGTAATAGCTAAAAGTATATATATAGAATGAAGTCAGAGTCAATGCTTATTTTTGAAATATATTGTTGAGCGCTCTGCGTCGCAGCGTCTGGCGATCACCTGGCCGTCGTGTTGGTTTGGGGGAGGAAGCACAGGTGGCCTGTTTTCACGGTTGTGACCGTTTAGCACCTGTTGTCCTGGCAGGGAAGGGGCTTGACGGATGAGGGGAGTGAAAAAATCAATAAATCAGCTATAATTAAACAGACACGTGCCTGCGGCGTGGGAAAGCGTTCAAAAAGACGGCGTGAAGTTACTCTTTTACCAAGGGCTGGCAAAACGATGGCAACGGACAGATCCATATTCGGCCTCCGCTTCGGGTCGAACCCGGAGCTTAATCCGGCTACAGAAGAGCTCCAGGCCTTTCTCAAGAGCACGAAAAAACCGGGCAGCCGGGAAGTGCAGGGAAAAGACCTCGTGCGCTACAGCGAACTGCTTGAGGGTCTTGCAGCGTTCGAAGACAGGTCCCGGTCGGGCGCCGGCTCCCCGGATCCCCGCCAGAAGATGTTCTACGGAGTGCTCGACCAGTCCCGGTTCGTCAGCCCCGCGCTCATGCTTGCCGTAGTGCAGTATAAATATCATTTGCATAATCTCGTTGCCCTCGATTTCAAAAAGCCCGCTGCCTTTATCAAGACCGCCGAAGAAGAAGGGAGAAAGCTCAATCCGAAGAAAAAGGACGACGCGGCAAAGCTCGCCAGGCTCCAGGGTATGGTCGATGAGCGGAAAGGCGCCCTCGTTGGTCTCAAAAAACGGCAGCAAGCCCTGGCGGACGAACTGCTCCAGATCGCGGGCTACGTCAGGGATAATCTTGTCCAGATCGTGAAACTTTGCAAAGCATCGATCGTCATTCTCGTTGAGGTACAGGTTTCAGGAACAATGGAAGCGCGGCTGATCAGGGACATGACGGAGGATTTCAAAGTACAGCTCAAGGACGCCCGCGCCAACGGAGGTATTGCGCAGGAGCGGCTTGATGTTGTCAGAAAAGACGTGGCCGCGCTCTCCCGCGAGATTTCCGGCCTG
>JAJYKN010000137.1 GCA_021788515.1 Nitrospirota bacterium
CTGCACCAGGTGATCACGCTGCGCAGGTCGTGTTTCTACCGCTCCCTCCGCTCCTCATGTCTGATATCAAGCTTCTTCAACTGCTCAATATTTCTCTTCAGCCGTTCATTTTCTCTTTTAAGATCGAGTATCGTTTTTAGCAGGGAATGCCAGTTTCTTGCCTCTTGCAGCCTTGCGTGGCCGGGATAGCGTTTGATGAACTCGTCAAAACCCTGTAGTGCTTTCGCGTAATCCCTCTGCGGGTTATCATACAACGTCTGGAGATATGCTGCCTGGAACAGGGACTCAGGGGCTGCTCCCGACTGGGGCGCTTGGACGGCGATTTTATTATAGATTGAGACGGCTTCCTGATAATTCTTATCCTGTGCCGCGGCTGCAGCACTCCTGTAATCGGCGTTTATTTTAAACGCGGCGCACCCTGAAAGCACGAGCAGTGCAAGCAGTATCAGCGCGTACCTCATCCACTCCTCCTCTTGTCTACGACAAAAACGCTTTTCGGAATGGATTTTGCGTAATCCTTGAGTTCGGCGGCAATCTCCGATGCTTCGAGAGGGTTATCGAGCTTCCGTTGCTCATTCGTTACGATGGCGATGGAGATGGTTATGATCGGGAACTCCATCTCGATGCCCTGCCTCGTCTTTCCGAGGATATAACCGCGCTGCCGGTCGGCGGCTTCATAGAACTCGGGAATCCGCCGGTCGAATTGGCTGATGATGGCTTCCGAGATCTCCCGCATGTGTTCAGGCACGGTGATGACGACAAAGTCGTCGCCGCCCACGTGGCCGACAAAATCATCGGGAGTGCCTTTGGATTTTATGGAGCTCTCGATGATCCTGGCGGTTTCCTTGATGACCTCGCTGCCTTTCGCATAACCGTAGCGGTCGCTGAATGCCTTGAAGTTGTCGAGATCGAGTACGCAGAAGGCCACCGGTTGGCCGGAATCGATTCGCTTCTTGAGCACATTTTCTATGGCGATTCCTCCCGGCAGGCGCGTGAGCGGGCTTGCATCGAGATACATCTCTTCCAGCTTTCGGAGGCGTTTTCCCATGGCGAGAAACGCCTGGGAGAGGGTCCCGATTTCATCCTCCGTGGCGATATGAGGATCATAATCGAAGTCGCCTTCAGCGATGTGCTCGGTGGCTTCCTTCAATGTATGCAGAGATGAGGAAATATGATGGGTCACTACAAGCCCTGCAACGGCACCCAAAAATATGCTGAAAAGGCACAGGACGGCCGTTGTCAGGAATGCCGTGCCGCCGATGGCGCTGATCCCTTTCATCTTCCTGTCCTGTGCCTTCTTCGCGCTCGCGGACAAGGTCCTCAGCGCGTCCGTCAATTTGTCCAGAACGTTTTTGAGGTCGCCATTGGATACGGCGTAGGCTTGTTCAACTGCGTGCTTTCTCACCAGCTGGGTTTCTTTTGAGAAGAGATCGCTGTATTTCGAATACAGTTTGTCTATGGTTTCGATCGGAAAGGTGCTTGTGCTTGAGATGGGGAGATTCTTGAGAACGGCCAGCCAGCTGCGGAATTCCTTTCCCCTTTTAAAAAACAGCGTTTTCATGTCGCTGCTCTTGAGGATCAAGAACCGCTTTTCGTAGGTGTCCTGGGCAAGCAATGCATCGAGCATCTTGCCGGAAGCTTCTTCCGCGATAACATCCACTTTGACGATGCTTTTGTTCAGAGTGTTGATCCGCTGCAGGCTGACGAGAGCATAAGCTACAACGATGACGGTAAGCGCTACCAGCGCCATATACCCGAACAGTATTTTTTGGGCAATGGTGAGACGCGCAAAGAGTCGGGTGGGGACCAGCTTGTCGAGGAGCCGGGGAAGGAGATCAGTGCTCGTTGTTGACAGGCGGGATTGCACGAATTAAGATTAACAAACATTGGCGGCACTGTCAATAATTTTATGGGTTTACGGGGCTTCATCCTTGATTTGCAGGTCGTCAACAACTGCCGCTGATTCGTCGCAATACTTCCGCGGCTCCGTTCCCGGCAGGAAGGCTTCGCGGATGGTGTCCCTGCAGCGTTCTGTGCTCAAGAGTCCGGTTTTATGGTCCACCTGCTTAAAGATAATGTCGTCCGGCGCCGAGAACTCTTCGGGATTTCGCCCCGCATTTGCCTTTTTCATGAAGTCGAGCCAGAGGGGAAGAGCTGCTTTCGCGCCCGTTTCCTTCGGCCCGATGCTTGCCTGGTTATCGTACCCGACCCAGACGCCGGCAGCAAGGCTCGGCGTATATCCGAGGAACCAGGCATCGCGATAATCATTCGTGGTCCCCGTTTTCCCGGCTGCAGGCCTGTCGAGGTCCCGCGCCTTCCATCCGGTCCCGTGTTCGATCACCCCCTCCAGCAGATAGGTGATGAGGTACGCGGTCTCGGGTTTCATGACTTGTTCCGGAACGGAGTTGTTCGTGTAGAGCACCCTGCCTGCGCTGTCGGTAATCGACAGGATCGACACCGGCCCGAGTTTTACGCCATGGTTGTCGAATACGGCATAGGCCGAGGTAAGTTCGGCGAGCGTTACATCGGAGCTGCCGAGAGCGAGGGACAAATAAGGGGTGAGGGGGCTTTTAATCCCGAGTTTTCTGGCATATCCGATGGTTTCATCGGGGCCGACCTTTTGAAGCAGTCTTATCGTCGGTACGTTCAGGGATTGTTCCAAAGCTCTCCTGAACGTGACCGGCCCCTGGTATGTCCGGGTGAAGTTCTCGGGGTTCCAGTCTTTTTTCCGGTTCACCGCAATTGACAGGGGAGAGTCATCCAAGATGTCCGAGGCGCCGAAGCCGTGTTCCAGGGCTGTTGCATAGATGATCGGCTTGAATGCCGAGCCCGGCTGCCGCAGGGCCTGCAGAGCGCGGTTAAACTGGCTCTGGCCGAAGTCTCGTCCGCCGACCATTGCGAGGATCCGTCCTGTGGCCGGTTCAATGGCGAGGAGGGCCGCCTGAAGCCGCGAGGCCCCCGGCCTCTTCTTTTGTGATTCTATTTTTTCAAGACCCGCCTGCACTGCCTGCTCGGCGTAGCTCTGGAGCTCGTCGTCGAGGGTCGTGTAGATATTGAGCCCACCCGAATAGAGAATGCTCGACCCGAAGCGTTCCTCGACCTTTTGCCGAACGTATTCAACGAAATAGGGCGCGCGGCCGGCTTGCTTGATTCCCCTCGATACGGGTAAGGGAGCTTTTTTGGCCTCATCCGCCTGCGTGGTGCTGATATCACCCATTGCGACCATGCGGTTTAAAACATAAGCGCGCCTGCCGAGGGCAGCGGCAGGCGATTTAAACGGCGAATAGTACCGCGGGGAACGGGGAAGGCCCGCCAGCATCGCGCATTCGGCGAGGTTCAAGTCCTTGGCCGGCTTCCCGAAATAGATCTGCGCCGCGGCTTCAACGCCGTAGGCGCCGCTGCCGAAGTAGATCTGATTGAGATACAGGGAAAGGATCTCCCGATTGGTGTAGCGCTGTTCGATCCGAAGCGCGAGGGCCATCTCCTTGAGCTTGCGCGTAAAACTCCGCTCCGGCGTCAGAAAGAGCACCTTGGCAAGCTGCTGCGTGAGCGTGCTGCCGCCCTCCAGCACTTTCCCGGCCCGGATGTTGCGATACATTGCCCGCAGTATGCCCCGCGGATCTACCCCGAAGTGTTGGTAAAAGCGGTTATCTTCGGTGGCGATGAGCGCTTTGATCATCAGATCGGGTACGTCCGTAAGGACCACGGGGGTGCGGTTTTCCAGGAAAAACTCGGCCAGCAATTGGTTGGAATTGGAGTATACACGGGACGTGATGCTCGGCTTGTATTCCTCGAGGGTCCGTATTTCCGGCAGGTCCCAGAAGGAAAAAACCATGAATCCGATTGCGCCGCCGATGAGCGCGGCAGTCAGTGTCAGAAACAATACTACAAGCAGCGTATTCCTTTTTTGCATGGAACGTATTATACAACTCGCACCAGCAAAAAGCAAAGTGGAGAGACCGGATGTTCTTGAGTTTTTCAGGCCAACATGCTATCATCCGGTCAGATTCTGTTTGTTGAGTGCGCCGGGTCCGGCAGAGAGAAAAGAGCAAGGGGTATATCCTGAACAAGGGTCTGATTATCGTATTTACCGGTGACGGGAAAGGGAAGACGAGCGCGGCCCTGGGTATTGCGCTTCGCGCAGCCGGGCATAAAATGTACGTGTCCATTGTCCAGTTCGTCAAGGGCGCCAATCCCACGGGAGAGGCGCGAGCTTCGGAACGGCTGGCGCCTGAACTCGAATTTGCGTCGCTGGGGAGCGGCTTTGTCAACTGCTGCGGGGACACAAAACCCCTGTCGGAACACAAAAGGTCCGCGGCGCGGGCACTGAACCTCGCGCGTCAGAGGATACAGTCGGGGTCCTGGGACATTGTCGTGCTCGACGAGATCAATACCGCCGTCGCCCTGGGCCTCATCGACGTGGAGGATGTTTTGGACCTCTTGGCTAAGAAGCCGCCGAAGCTGCATGTGATCCTTACCGGCCGCAGCGCCCGTCCCGAGGTCATTGAAGCGGCAGACCTTGTAACGGAGATGCGCAATATCAAACATCCCTATGATCGCGGCATACCTGCCCAAAAGGGGATCGACTACTGAGAGAATCCGCAGGTTCATTCTCCTTACCACAGTTAAAAACAGGTCGGCTGTTAACGTTAAAAAACATTCAACTGCCTGATCCGAAAGTATTACCTCAGGAAATAGAGAGTTTCTTTTTCTACGATTTGTCCCTAAATTGTGATGCCAAAAGGAAATTGACATTGCAGAGCTCTAATGCTAACATGTTGTATTATCAAGCATACGGTCGAAGTCTCCTGGCCGTATCCACAGAATGAAAACCACTGCGGTTAACCTGATCATAGAGAACGAACTTTCGCTTCCGAGCCTTTATGGCGACCGGGACACGAACCTCAGGCTGATCGAGAGCACCTACGGCGTGATTCTGAACGCCCGGGGGAACAGGATCCAGATCGAGGGGAATCCGAAATCGGTAGCGAATGTTGAGCGGCTCATCAGGCAGCTTGCCGACATGCTCACCCAGGGCATTATCAGTCAGAAAGACGATGTGAATAGCGCGATCCATGCGTTCTCTTCCGATCCTTCCTCTGCCTTGAAGGACCTCTTTCAAAAAACGATACCCGTATCGAGCAGGAAGCGGGCGGTGGCGCCCAAGAACGAGACCCAGCGCAAATACATTGAGGCAATCAGGCAGTACGATGTCGTCTTCGGCATCGGGCCGGCCGGCACCGGCAAGACCTACCTTGCCATGGCCACGGCGGTTTCCGCGCTCCTGCACCGGGAGGTCAGCAGGATCATCCTGGTGCGCCCTGCCGTGGAGGCGGGAGAAAAACTCGGGTTCCTGCCCGGCGACCTCTACGAAAAGGTCAACCCGTATCTGCGGCCGCTCTACGACGCTCTCTA
>JAJYKN010000138.1 GCA_021788515.1 Nitrospirota bacterium
TATGGGTTTTGCAGGTAGTGAACCTCGTCCAGCACCACCATGCCCAAATCAGCAAGCGCCTCAGGAGAGGCATAGATCATGTTCCTCAGCACTTCGGTAGTCATCACCACTACGTCGGCATCGGCGAACCCGGCCTGCCTCCAATCGCGCCTGCAGTGGCGAATGCGGTGTTCAAGGCAATTGGCGCGCGCATACGGCAATTGCCCATGAAGCCGGAAACCGTGCTCGCGGCGATGAAAAGCTAGGGCGCCGGGTCCGGGGGCAGGGGTCCAGGAAAAACGGGTTTTCCCGGACGCTGGATCCTGGACCCCGGCCCCTTGCCCCTGATTCTTCCGGATGAGGTGATTCATGCAGATCTACGAAGAAGTTCTCCGGCTCAAACGCCTTGGCCGCATTTCCGCCATTGCCACGATCGTCGAATGCCGGGGCTCGTCGCCCCAGAAGCAGGGCGCCAAGATGCTCGTTCGCGATGACGGCTCGATCCTGGGGACCCTGGGCGGCGGCTGTCTTGAAGCCGACGTGGTTGCCGCCGCACGCATGGCCATGAAGGACGGAAGTCCTTTGACCCTCCCCTTCGAGCTCACGGAAAAGGAGGGCGGGCTCGTGTGCGGAGGCGCGGTCCTGGTCTACATCGAACCGGTGATGCAGGAACCCCATCTCGTGATCCTCGGCGCGGGCCACGTGGGAAAGACGTTGACCAAGCTCGCGCGCTTCGCCGGCTTTCGCGTGACCGTGGTCGACGACCGGGAGGAATTCGCAAACCGGGAAAACCTCCCCGATGCAACGGACCTGCTCGTAAACGAGTTCGCCCGCGCCTTCGAACAGGTGCCTGTCGAGCGAAGCACGTACATCGTCGTTGCCACGCGGGGCCACAACCACGACCTCGACGCCGTCAAGGCCGCGCTCATGACCGAGGCCTGCTATATCGGCCTGCTCGGCAGCAAGCGAAAAAAGGCCCTGCTGCATAAATCGCTTCTGGAAGCCGGTTTTTCGGAGGAGGACATCAGCCGGGTCGTGATTCCCGTGGGCCTTCCCGTGGGTTCCGTCACACCGGAGGAAATTGCCGTAAGCATCATGGCGCAGATCATTCAACTACGGAGAGCAAATGGGCAACCGCGTATCGGCGCTTCTTCTTGCGGCAGGCTCGTCCAGCAGGATGGGGCGGACCAAGCAGCTTCTGCTGCTCGATGATAAGCCGGTCATCAGGCACTGCATCGACGCTCTTTTCGCGGCCAAGGTCGTGAACATCGTAGTCGTCGTCAGCACGGCGGACAACGGGATCACCGAGGCCCTCTCGGGGCTGCCCGTCACGGTCGCGGTAAACACGACGCCGGGCAGCGATATGGCGGAATCCGTCAGAACCGGGTTCCGGGCGCTGGATCACTCCTCTTCCGCAATTCTCGTCTGTCTCTCCGATCACCCGCTTGTCAGTCCCCTGTCGATCATGGCCTTGATGGACATGCATAACAGATTTCCTGATAAGATCATCATCCCCTGCTATCAAGGTCGACGGGGCCACCCTGGCCTGTTTCCCAGGACAGTCCTGGATGAGATTTTTTCCGGGAGCACCCTTCGCGACATTGTCAGAAAAGAGAGCGGTCGCGTGCTGGAGCTGCCCGGTCTTGACGAAGGCGTCCTGTTCGACATGGATACGCGCGACGATTACGAGCGCCTCGTCGAGCTTTTCGGGAGAAAAAAATGACGAGCGATCACACGCTGCCTCCCCTTGTCCTTACGGGCTTCCTGCTTGCGCTGCTTTTCGTTGCCATGGAAGCTTTCGCGGGCTTCGGCAGCCGATGGGGATGGTGGAATTTCCTGATGGGCATCAACATGCTGCGATGGGCCGCTTATGGCGGACTATGCGCCGCCGTGGTCAGCGCCGTCGCGTTTGCAGTGTCGTCGTTTCATCACCGGGTTTTCCCAAGCGCAGTCCTGGCAATAGCCGGCATCATCCTCGGCCTCGTGACCGCAGGCATTCCCTGGACCTGGATGGAGGCCGCCAAACGGGTCCCCCCGATCCACGACATAACGACCGATACCACGAACCCTCCGGAGTTCAAGGCAATCCTCGCGCTCCGAAAAAACGCGCCAAACTCCGCATCGTACGGCGGCGAGGAGATTGCGGCCGAGCAGCGCAAAGCATACCCTGATATCCGGCCCCTGGTAATGCCCGTATCAGCCCGTGTTGCCTTCGAAAAGGCGCTTACTGTCGCTCGCAACCTGGGCTGGGAGATAGTGGCCATGGCCCCGAGTGAGGGACGGATTGAAGCAGTTGACCGCACCTTCTGGTTCGGTTTCAAGGATGACATCGTCATCCGGATTTCGGCTGAAGGCGAAGGCAGCCGGGTCGATATCCGTTCCGAATCCCGGGTCGGTGTCAGCGATATCGGAACCAACGCCAAAAGGATCCGCAAATTCCTGGAACAGATGAAGAGCTGAATTCAGCGCAATTAAATATGCTGTATGTGGGATGAAACTGCTATTTATGGCAATGAATAACCATATTAGGCAGCATTACTTACTAATAAAGCGATACAGGTGGGCTGATCATTAGCCAAAGCCATTAATAAACATCCATTTCCCTTGAGAACCATTCGACTCATTAAGGTTTGTTCCCGGCATTCAGCCCGAAAATCTGTTGACAATAAATCAGGCCCTGTGCTATAAAAGAGGTCTTTTGAAGCATATTTCCAGCCTGTTCACCAGCAAGGACATCGATACATGGCGACTATAGCCCCCTTTCGGGGGATGGTTTACAACCAGGCAAAAGCGGGAAAGATCCACAACCTCGTCTGTCCGCCTTACGATATCATATCGCCGGCAGAGCAGCAGGATTTGTACAGAAAAAGTCCGTACAATGTGATCCGGCTCGAATACGGACTGGCAAGCCCCGGCGACACCGAAGAAGACAACCGGTACACGAGGGCAGCGGCTATACTGGAAGACTGGTCGCGCACAGCGATTCTGCAGCAGGGCACGGAGCCGGCTTTCTACATCTATGAGATGGAGTACCATGCGGGTGAGGACGTAAGGAAACTGCGCGGCTTCATCAGCCTGGTCAGGATCGAGGACTACGACTCAGGCGTAGTCAAGCCCCACGAGACGACCCTCTCCGGCCCCAAGACGGACCGACTGAATCTCCTGCGCGCATGCAAAGCGAGCTTCAGCCAAATTTTTTCGCTCTTCTCCGATCCGGAGGGGAAAATCTCAGGCGTCCTTGCGAAGGTCTCGGGCAAGCCCGAGATGGAAGTAAAAAGCAGCGACAATGTGGTCCACCGCGCCTGGCCCCTGAACGACAAAAACGATATCGAGACCATCGTGCGGGAAATGGCCGGCAAACAGATCTTCATCGCCGACGGTCACCACCGGTACGACACGGCTTTAAATTATCGAAACGAACGCCGCAAGGCAGCGGGCTCCTCTACGGGCGAG
Organism: Nitrospirota bacterium; assembly: GCA_021788515.1. Taxonomy (GTDB): domain Bacteria; phylum Nitrospirota; class UBA9217; order UBA9217; family UBA9217; genus JAJYKN01. Next base: position 3,433 of record JAJYKN010000138.1, read on the forward strand.
GAAGGCTACAATTACGTTGCCATGTTCCTGGCCCGGCTGGAAGACCCGGGGCTCACGATTCTTCCTGCGCACCGCGTCCTGTTCAACCTGGCGAACTTCGATCCGCGGCGCTTCGAGGACGACCTGAACCGGTACTTCAACATCGAGCGTATTGATTTCGACAAAAGGTCCGAAGCCAAGGATTTGCACACGGTCCTGGACACCATGGCGCACCGCGCGGACCATGCCCATGTCTTCGGCATGCGGGTCAAGGGAGAGCACAGCTACTACCTCCTCACGCTGCGGAACGAAGCGGACATGGATGCGCTGCTCCCGTCCAAGTCTCCCGCGTACCGGAGGCTGGACGTCTCGATTCTCCATCACCTGATCATCGACAGGCTCCTGGGGATCAAGATGGAGACGCACAAGCTGGGGCTCAACATCGAATACATCAAGGACGCTGCTGAGGCGGACAAGCGGGTCCACGACGATGCAGTGGAACTGGTCTTTTTCATGAACCCGACGAAGGTGCAGGAAGTGAAGGACGTAGCAACGGTCGGCGAGCGCATGCCGCAGAAAGCGACGTACTTCTTTCCCAAGCTTTTGACGGGGCTGGTGATACACAAGCTAGACTAAGGGTCAAGGGGCAGGGGTCATGGGTCACGGGAGTCCGCAGGCTGGATTTTCCTTGACCCTTGCCCCTTGACCCTTGCCCCTCGAATTTAAAACCCAAGGAGGCTACCATGGCAGTAAGAGTTGCAATCAACGGATTCGGAAGGATCGGCAGGAACGTGTTCCGCGCTTCGCAGGGCAGCAAGGACATCGAGATCGTGGCAATCAACGACCTCACGGACACAAAGACGCTTGCTCACCTGTTGAAATGGGACTCCACCTTCGGCGAATTTCCCCATGACGTAAAAGCCGGAGACGGCAAGATCATCGTGGACGGCAAGGAGATCGCCGTCGCCGCAAAGAAGGACCCGGCGGAACTGCCCTGGAAGGACCTCAAGATCGACATCGCCCTGGAGTGCACCGGCCTGTTCCTGGACAAGGCGAACGCCGGCAAGCACATGACCGCGGGCGCAAAGAAGGTCCTCATCTCTGCCCCGGCCAAGGACCCGGATGCGACCTTCGTGATCGGCGTGAACGAGCACACCTACGATCCCGCAAAACACCACATCATATCGAACGCCTCCTGCACCACGAACTGCCTTGCACCCTTTACCAAGGTGGTGCACGAGAACTTCGGCATCGTGCACGGCCTCATGAACACGATCCACTCCTATACGAACGACCAGAAGCTCCTCGACCTGCCGCACAAGGACCTGAGACGAGCCCGGGCAGCCGCGATGTCCATCATCCCGACCTCGACCGGCGCGGCCAAGGCAGTCGCCCTCGTGCTGCCCGAACTCAAGGGCAAACTGGACGGCATGTCACTCCGCGTACCCACGCCGGATGTGTCGGTCGTGGACGTCGTGTTCGAGGTCTCGAAAAAGACCACCAAGGAAGAAGTGAATGCTGCGCTCAAGTCCGCTGCCGAGGGCAAGCTGAAAGGCATCCTGCAGTTCGAAGAAGCGCCGCTCGTTTCCATCGACTTCAAGGGCAACCCGCATTCCTCCATCGTGGACGCGGCCTTGACGAGCGTCATGGAAGGCACCATGGTGAAAGTTATCTCCTGGTACGACAACGAGTGGGGCTACTCCAACCGGCTCCGCGATTTAGCGATCCTGGTGGCGAAGAAGGGGCTCTAGGGAAAACCGAAACGGCGACGGGAGCGAAACGGGGAGGGGGCGAGACGACCTTTCTCCGGTTCCCCGGTTCTCCGTTTCCCCGATTCATTCAATTCCGTAACGAGGAAACAGCATGGATAAAAAAACCGGCGGGGTTACCTACGGAGGATATTCCAAAGACATCGTGGTAGACGAGGATTTCGTATTGCGAGTCACCCACAAAGATTCAATTGAGAAAGTTGCTCCGCTTCTT
>JAJYKN010000139.1 GCA_021788515.1 Nitrospirota bacterium
GCCGCAGGTATTAATGAGGATAATGTCCGGCTTTTGCGTTTGGGCCTGGTGCATCAGCTTTTGAAGTCCTGAGATCATTTCGAGCAAACGTCCGACCGGCGACGTGTTGCCGATAAAGCTCATGATTAGAGGGTTTTTTCGCTTCATCAGGTCGGCAGCCTCGCTGTAGAGGGTGAGCGAAATGGATGCCGGCGGGCCGATGAAAGGCTGGCCGGGGTCTGCCTCGATCCATGCCACCCTCCTGTTGCTGCGGCAAAGCAGTCCTGACAAATAGAGACAGAACGTGGTCTTGCCCGATCCCGGAGCGCCGATGACGAGAACCGGTCCTGGATGGCCTACGATCTCTTCGGCAAGTTCCCGCCATTCAGGGGGTATGGTAAGGGTTCTTTCAGTCATCTTTTTTCACGTTCTGTTCAGGAGTCCGCACCTGGCAAACCGATGTTCCACGTGGAACAATCAATGTTCCCGCTTAAAAATCCAGAGTGCCCTCTTATAATCCGAATGGGGAAGCGTCAGCGCGAGCCTTTTCTCCAACGAGTATCCTGACCTGGAGTACTCGTGCTTATCGATGGTCTCTTCAGCTCCCCTGCTCAGGACCATGAGACCCCCGGTTCTCAGAAATAACCGGCCAGCCTCAAGCGCCAGATTCATGTCCGCAAAGGCCCGTGCTGTGACCACATCATAGGCCCCGTGGTATGAATCGGGAAGCTCGTTCGTTCTTTTGTCCTGGACCTCAATTCCGGTCAGTTTAAGAGTTCGCGCGACATGTCTCAGAAAAGAGGCCTTTTTCTTGACCGACTCAACCAGCGTGATCTCGATATCAGCGTGTGCCAGCTTGATCGGGACTGCCGGGAAGCCGGCGCCTGCCCCCATGTCCAGAAGCTTCAGCCCCGGTATCGGGGAGAAGCCTTTCATATAGGAGAGGGAATCGAGCACATGCTTGATCACAATATCCCGCTCCTCTTTTATCGCGGTAAGATTGATTTTCCGGTTCCACTTCTTAAGCTCTGCCAGATAGATGAAAAGCGAGTTCACCTGCTCCACGGACAGAGCGATGCCGAGTTCCTGCGCGCCGGTCATCAATAGTTCCCTCGGAGTCATAGAGCATCCTCGGATCTCAACGCATATCCCCCCTTCGCCAGCCCATGATTCCCAATTCCGCATTCGTCATTCCGCATTGTTGTTACGCCCTTCCCCGCTTTCGTTTTTCCAGCGCAACCATGAGCAGGGAAATAGCCGCAGGCGTGACGCCTGATATGCGCGATGCCTGGCCAAGGGAGATCGGACGCACCTGATTCAGCTTTTGTTTGACTTCGCTGCCGAGACCGGTGATGGCGTCGTAGTCCATATCATCGGGCAGGCTCTTTTCTTCGAGCGATGCAAAGCGCTCCACCTGCTGCAGCTGGCGCTGGATGTAACCCTCGTACTTTATCCGGATCTCAACCTGCTCGGCAGCTGCGGGGTCAAGCGGCGCCGGCGGGGAGCTGATCCTGCTGATATCGGCGTATGCCATTTCCGGCCGCTTCAAGAGCTGCTCCAAAGACGCTTCAGCAGCAAGGGCCGTTGATCCGCGCTCTGCGAGCAACGCATTCACCTTCGCTGTGGGCTTGACCCATACGGCGTGAAGCCGCTGGACCTCATGGTATATACGGTCTTTCTTCTCCACAAACTCGTGGTAGTCGTCCTCTGAAACAAGCCCGATGTTCCGGCCGTGATGACGGAGCCGGAGGTCCGCATTGTCTTCGCGCAGGAGGAGCCGGTACTCTGCCCGGGAGGTGAACATGCGGTAGGGCTCGTTCGTCCCCCGCGTCACGAGGTCGTCGATCAGCACGCCGATGTACGCCTCGGAGCGAGAGAGGATGAGCGGCTCCCGCTTCTGGACCTTGAGTGCCGCATTCACTCCGGCCAGGAGACCCTGGGCCGCGGCCTCTTCATATCCCGACGTGCCGTTGATCTGGCCCGCGAAGTAGAGGCCTGATATCTTTTTCGTCTCAAGGGAGTGCTGGATCTGCGTGGGAAACGCGAAATCATACTCGATGGCATAGGCAGGCCGCATGATCTCGACCTCTTCGAGGCCGGATATGGTGCGGTACATCATGGTCTGCACGTCGTAGGGCAGGCTCGTGGACACGCCGTTGGCGTAATATTCTTCTGTATCAAGCCCTTCTGGTTCGAGAAATACCTGATGCCGTTCCAGTTCCGAAAACCTCATTACTTTATCTTCAATCGACGGGCAATACCGTGGTCCGATTCCTTTAATAACTCCGGCGTAAAGTGGGGAATGCCCTAGATTATTTCTTATAATTTCATGTGTATTAGCATTAGTATAAGTTAAATAGCAAGGCATTTGTGGGAGAGGGTGCGTTTTTTCGGAATACGAGAAAAAAGGCGCAGGGTCATCGCCAGGCTGCTTTTTCATTTTCGTAAAATCTATGGTCCTGCCATTCAACCGAGCAGGCGTGCCCGTCTTGAGCCTGCCGAGCTCGAACCCGAGTTCTCTAAGATTATCCGAAAGACCTACTGAAGGAAACTCCCCTGCCCTGCCAGATGGATAATGGACGAGCCCGATGTGGATAAGACCCTTCAGGAAGGTGCCTGTTGTCACGATCACAGAAGACGCGAGATGCGTTACGCCGATGTTCGTTTCGACTCCGATGATTTTCCCGTCTTCAACGAGGATCTTCTCGACAAGGCCCTGCTTCACATCGAGCCGCGGCTGTTTTTCGATCGATTCTTTCATCGCGAGCCGGTACCGCTGTTTGTCCGCCTGGGCCCGCGTGCCGCGCACAGCCGGCCCCTTGCTTTGGTTCAAAATGCGGAACTGGATGCCGGTCCGGTCGATGATCTTCGCCATCTCGCCGCCGAGCGCGTCGATCTCCTTTACGAGATGGCCTTTGGCCAGGCCGCCGATCGCCGGGTTGCAGGACATGAGCGCGATGCTGTCGAGGTTCATGGTGAGCATGAGGGTGTCGCACCCCATGCGCGCGGCGGCAAGCGCAGCTTCACAACCCGCGTGACCCGCGCCGATGACGATGACGTCGTATTTTTTTTGCATGGTCATAACATCAAAACCCAAAAGCGATCTCTCGCGCAGAGGTCGCAAAAAGAACCAAAGACAGCATGAATCCCTCGCGACGCCCCTGCTCCTGCCGGAGAAGAAGCCGTCATATTCGTATTATTATATTATTTCCCGATGCAGAAATCGTTAAAAATCCGTTCGAGAATATCGTCCGTATACGTCGCGCCGATGATCAGCCCCAGGTTGTCAAGGGCATCGCGAAGGTCCAGGGCAATGAATTCCGGGGAAAGGCCATCGTCTGCGGAAGCCAGGGCCTTTTCCAGATTTCCCCGGGACTTCTCCAAGGCTAGCTTGTGCCGCTGATTCACGGCCCAGGGATGTTCCTGCGGACCCACGGCTCCTTTTTGCACGAACCCGGATATCGCCTTTCTCAAATCATCGAGGCCTGTCCCCGTTCTGCAGGACAGGGAAATCTGCACATCAGGCCACTCGATCTTCTCGAGCTTTCTCGGCAGATCGGATTTATTGATGACAGCGATTACCTTTTTGCCTATCACTGCATCGAGGACGTGCCTGTCTTCGGGCGTCAAAGAAAAGGCTCCATCGAGTACGACCAGGACGATATCGGCGGAATCGATGGTTGCAAGGCTCCGGCGCACCCCTTCCTGCTCAGCCAGATCGTGAGAAAGCCTGATGCCCGCAGTATCGATGATCCTGAGCGGAACGCCCATGACATTCACATATTCCTCAAGCACGTCCCGGGTCGTACCCGGCAGTTCGGTTACGATGGCCCGGTCCTGTTTCAGCAACGCGTTCAAGAGCGACGATTTTCCCACGTTCGGCCTGCCTACGATCGCTGTTCCCAGGCCGCTCCGGAGAATCTTGCCGAAAACATAGCTTGACAGGAGCTTGTCGATTACCGTGATTACTTCGGATATTTCAGCGCCAAGCGGCTGTCCAGTGTCGGTTTCTATGTCTTCTTCCGGAAAATCGATGCCTGCCTCGACTGCTGCAAGGAGTGAAATCATTTTGTTGCGCAGAGCGGCAATTTCCCGGGAAAGTCCGCCCAAAAGCTGCTCGTTTGCTGCTCGGTGCGCGAGGTCTGTTTTGGCGCTGATAATGTCCATCACGGCCTCGGCCTGGGCCAGATCGATCCTCCCGTTCAGAAAGGCCCGCTTCGTGAACTCGCCGGGCGCTGCCTGCCGTGCACCGGCTTCCAGGAGAAGCTCCACGGTGCGCGCAAGCGGAACCATGCCGCCGTGGCAGTTGATCTCGACAATATCTTCACGGGTATACGTTGCAGGCGCGCGCATGATGGTCACAAGCGTTTCGTCAACAGCCTCGCCCGACGATGGATCAACAATATGGCCGTAGTGCAGCGTATGAGTTAACGCGGATTCGAGCCGCTTCTTTTTTCGCGGCACAAAAACGTTCGATGCGATCTTGATCGCGTCTTTCCCGCTGATGCGGATGATGCCGATCCCGCCCTCGCCGGCCGGCGTGGAAACCGCGCATATGGTGTCCTGCTCAATCATCGGCACATATTACCATAAAGCAGCATGAGTAAAAAACACCTTTTTCGGATAATATTTGGCTCACTGCACATCTAAGGAGAAGAAATGTGAGGAAAGAGGTTCATGTCGCTTAATTTTTATGATAAAATAACTTCATTGTCGGTTTGAACGATGAAAACACAAGAGCTGAAAAAAGTCGTGGACAAATATTCCCCTGAACAGCTCGAGACCTGCATCAGGCAGCAGCTGGAGAAGGGGGAAAACGCCTGCAACGTCGTGGACGAAGCCGACGAAGTGATCGCCTCCTTAAGCAAAGCAGAGGTCGTTCGCGAGCTTATGGACCAGGGTCTGACCTTTTCCGAAGCCCTCCGGGAGCTCGGCAGAAGGATACGGGCAGTGTACGGGAAAGAAGAGTAGAAAAAAGTTGGATGTCAGGTTTTCTTAAAAATTATCTTTCCAGGAGGTTCTCATGCCGCGACCTCTGCAACCTCTGCGGTGAAAAAAAACATGAACGACAAATTGCTCTGGGAACGGTATAAAAAATATCTCTGCGTATGCCCGTCCATCGGTCTGACGCTCGACGTAAGCCGGATGAACTTTGCCGATGATTACCTCGACCGCATGGAGCCTCAAATCCAAAAAGCCTATCAGGCCATGGACGCTCTTGAATCCGGCGGCATTGCCAATCCTGACGAGAACCGCATGGTCGGCCACTACTGGCTGAGATCGCCCGAACGCGCGCCATCGGCGGAGATCCGCAAGGAAATCGAGGACACCCTTCAGGCCATTAAAGATTTTACCTTCGCAGTCCACGCCGGCAAGATTTTCCCGCGCAAGCGCGCCCGCTTCACCCGTTTT
>JAJYKN010000140.1 GCA_021788515.1 Nitrospirota bacterium
GTACGGTAACTTTGCCCTTCACGTCGGGCGCCAGAATGATGTTGAGATTTGCCACTTCTGCGAAGAGCCTCATCACGTTCACTAAGTCCGCATCCTGGAGGTCGAGTGAAATTTTCCTTCCTGTGTACTTGCCGGCGCCGATGCCAAGGGGATTTTCCGCAGCAGCCGGTTCCTGCTTCTCGACCTTGACCAGCTCCTTTTTCACCGGAACAGGAGCTGCGACGGGCGCAGGCGTTTCTTCCTGGGGCTGCGCCTCGGACACCTCTTTTTCGGTTGCTTGCGGCTTTTCCTGCGCTGAGGAAACGGCCCTCTCCTGAGGTGTTTTTTCCTCCGGCTTTGTCATCGTGGCGGCCGCGCTCGCGGTCATGGCAATAATTAATGAATTCCCTAGAGGAGTGACCGTATAGGCCATCGGCTTTGTAAGGTCCATGACAACGCGGACCTTTTGGTCAGGAGCTGCATGCTGACCCACCCGCACCTTATCCAGTCCGCCTTTTCTTACAGGGATGACGCTCGGTCTGACCCTGCTCCGCGTTCCCGGAATATCGACCACGAGCCTCTTTCCTCCCAGCATAAAGGCATGGGGACTCATGGTTCCGTCGGCGGTAATTACGACTTTTACGCCGTATTTGCCGGCAGTCGCCTTCACTGATGAAACCACTTTCGCGGTTCCCTTATCAGCCAGCTCCGGAATTGGTAGTTCCTGCGTGGCCATCTCAGGCTGCAGCGATGGCGTTACGGAGGATGTTAACGAGGATGTCAGTGAAGAGGCCAAAGCTTCCTCGGGTTTACCCAGTTCTACAATGAGCTTTCCGCCGGCCTGGTACACCTTGGTGTCCGCGGCTTGCGAAAGACCGATCTCGAGCCTGGCGATATTGTCCTTTTGACTGGGAGTTATGTCGGTGACTGCGCCGCTGTTGACCTTGATACTGTCCTTAAATTTGCCGATATCGGCGTCGGAAATGTCAACGACCAGCCTGAGAGGATCGGTAAGTTGGAAGGACGTATATTGAAGTATGGGCTCAGAGCCTTCGATTTCGATTTCGGTTTTACCGTCTACATCCCGGGGTTCGATCTTGTTGAGGGTGATTTGCGTTCCCTGTTCCGTCACAGGCGCCTTGGCCGCGCACCCTTGCAGCGCTGTTACGAGAGCGACCAGAATTATCAACCAATATGTTTTCAGCGGTTGAGAATACTTCATTGCATCCCCTCCTGTTTTTTCCGGAGCTCGATCACGATTTCCTTGCGCTGGGTTTCCCCAGAAAATGTTTTGTATCTTTCTTCAACCACCATCGTGTGCTGCGTTATCTTTTTCACAACGCCTTTATTCGGTCCGATAATAGTCCCGACCCGGATGAAATAGCCTTTCCCATCGGGGCCTTCTATCATCGCGTTGTAGCCGAAGCCGCCCCACACAACTCCGGTCAGTTTAAACTCGCTCAGATCATATCGTTCCAACGGCGAGAGGTTCCCGGCTCGGGCTTTCTGTTCCGCCTGAACAATAATGGGTGCGAAGGGGTCCACCCTCCCATCAGGATTATAGTTATATTCCGGCTGCTGTGGAGTCTCCAAGGTCGTGGTGGTCGCCTGTGAGAGGGCTCCTTGAGCGGGCTTCTGAGCCACGGGTGTCGGCGCGCTCGGGGCTTTAGCGGAATCCGAGCAGCCGGCCAGTACGACTCCGGATGACAGCACCATCATCAAAAAAAGTACCAGCTTATTTGGTTTTCTTGGTTGCTTGACCTGCATCAACTTTTTTCTCCACTGCCGCAAACGTCATGGCTTGGCAATTGATTTCAATGACCATGGAGCCATTTGCCGCCATTTTCGCGTTGCCCATTTTTATGTTCAGTATATTCACGATACGGGTCAACTTACTGACGCGGTCAAAAAAAGATGCCGTATTATGGTACCCTCCGGTCAGTACAAGAGTGATCGGGATCTCTTCATAAAGACCGCTGGAATGCGTTCTCCGTTTATCAGGCCTCCAGAGCTTGAGAACAAGGCCCGATTGATTGACCAAATTCTGTATCTGTCCCAACAAGCCGGAAACCTCGGATTCGGGAGGGAGCTGTTCCGTGAGCACAACCAGGCGCTGCTCCAGGCTCTTTACTTCAGACCTGAGTTCGTCAAGCTTTCTTATTTTATTGTCGTTCTCCTGTATCTTTGTCTGAGTCTCCGCGAGAGATGTCTCCAAAGTCGTTATTTGCGTCTTCATGGGTATTTGAAACTGAACAATGTAACCGCTCACCAAGAGGACGATGACGACAATTAACGCGATCAGTCTTGTTTTTGGGGGGATCTTCTGTATTTTATCTAAGTAGGAAGCCATTAGAGCCCTTTGTAGACAAACTGAAGTTTATACTTGTAAATATCAATACTTTCCTGTTTTGCCTGACTCGTTTCGAGCAAGTTAACGTCCGAAAGAAAACGTGAAGCTTTCAGATTTTCTACAAATCTCACGATGTCGTCATTCGAAAACCCCGTCCCCTCGATGTTGATGTTATTGTTGCTCTCCGTAAGCGAAACGATATTCACTCCCTTCGGGAGCGCCTTGCTGAGTTCATCGAGAAGCCGGACAGGACCGGCTTGATTTTTTTTCAGTTTTTCGATGATATCGATTTTTTCGGACACTTTCTTCCGTTCTTCTTCGACATTCTTGACTTCCTTCAGCATATTCTCTTGTTCGTGGACACGTGCCTGTGCTGTAATATTTTCTTTTTCCAGGGTGGCAATCAGGTCTCTCTGATTTTTCCAAAAAAACCACATAACGATCAGGGTTAGGACGATAACCAACACAGCGAGAAACAACTGCTGCTGCAGATCGATGACTTTCTTGGGAGCCTTTTTCTTGGTAGGCAGAAGGTTTATTTTAATCATCTGTCCCCCGGTCTCCTGATCGCCAGCCCCACGGCAACCGCGCACAGAGGGGCGGATTCTTCAATGATCGCAGCATCAAACTTTTTTGGGTCAATTTTGACGTTTTTGAACGGATTCGCCACCTCGACGGGAATTTCAAGCCGCTCGGACAGAATCGACGTGAAATGCCCGATAAGCGCGCATCCGCCGGACACAAAAACCCGGGAAACTTGTTCGCTGCCGGTCGTGGATCGGAAAAACTCGAAAGACCGCTGGGTTTCGGCCACAATGTCTTCGGTGACCGATGACATTACCGCCGAGATCTGGTCCTTGTCCGCACCCTCCACGCTCTCTCCGCGCTTTACTTTTTCTGCATCTTCATTGGTTAAACCAAAATCCCTCTGCAGTCCCTCGGTATACCGGTTGCCGCCTACGGTAATATCACGGGTGAAGATCGACACGCCGTCCTTCAGAATGTTAATGTTCATGACCGAGGCGCCTATATTGAGGAGCGCCGTAGTGCCCGCCTCGACATCATAGTTAAGTTCATACATATTCGCCAGGGCAAAGGCATCAACATCCATCACAACCGGATCGAGTCCCGCTTCCTTGACAAGGTTCACATAATCGTTAATTTTATCCTTTTTAACGGCCACCAGAAGGACATCAGCCTGCCCTTCGGTCGCGCCGGCGCCGAGTTTCTGGAAGTCCACATTCACGTCATCAATAGAGAAGGGAATGTACTGCTCGGCCTCCCACTTGATGGATTCGGCAAGCTCTTCATCGGTCATATCGGCCACAGAGACCCTCTTGATGATTACCGAGCTGCCGGAAACCGAGATAACAACTTCCTTTGTCGCGACCTTATGGGCGGCAAGAAGTTCCTTGATGGCGTCAACAACGCGCCCGGCGTCCATGACTGCACCTTCCACGATGACCTCGGGAGGCAGCGGTATCATGCCGAATTTCATCAGCTGGTAGTTTTTATTGGATCCCTTCAATTGAACAAGCTTAATGAAGGTCGATCCGATGTCCAGCGCGATAGGCTCTATCTTTTTTGAAAAAAACATCCTGGCTCCGACTCACGAAGATTCGCCGTATTACCCGGCGTTCTTACCCTTTATGATTTTTTCTATGGTCTGCAGATTGTGTTCATTATAAACTCTCCATCCGCGCCAATCCCGCCCGACCCCGCGCAATAAGCCCTCGCTCTCCCACCGAAAAAGCGTCGCGCGGGAAATATCATAGCGATTGCAGATCTCGCTGGTTTTGTATTTCTTCGGTATTTTGCGGATGGCCATGGTACCCTCTCTGGAAAGCTTACTAATATTGATTATAGTAAGTATAGTTATTAGGATACCTATAAAAAAGATAATGTCAAGGAAAATTTTTGGTTTCAAAACTTTTTTGCCTGGGGACAGCAACGGCATGAATCGTCAAAGGATCAGAGGACGAAAAAAAATATGGTAATATAATGGCAGATGCTGCCGGCAAGTACGAAAAAATGGAACACTCCATGACCATGGGGAATTTTTTTGTCCAGGGCATAGAAAACGACGCCCAGAGTGTAGAACAAACCGCCGGCTATCATCCATGCAAGACCTGCTGCCGGCAAAGCTCGTACAAGCGGGCGGATGAAAATAACGACCAGCCAGCCCATGAGCAAGTAAATGACAAGCGAGAGAACACGTTTCTTCGTTTTCCAAAAAATTTCCTGCGCAATTCCCGCGATTGCCAGCCCCCAGACAACGCCAAAAATGAACCATCCCCAGAGCCCCCGCAGCGTGACAAGCGTAAAGGGCGTATAGGTTCCGGCTATGAGCAGGTAAATGGCGGAATGATCGAGTTTCTGGAAGATTGCCTTCGCCTTGCCGCGGATCCCGTGATAAACGGTCGAAAAAAAGTAAAGCGCCACAAGGGTGACGCCGTAAATACTGAAGCTGACGATTTTCCAAGGATCGCCCTTTAGGCTCGCCAGGACAACGAGCACGATGAGACCGGCTAGCGCCAACGCTGCGCCGGCAAGATGTGTTAACGTATTGAGACGTTCATCCTGATCCATCATTCCGTCACGTAGTATAGCATCAATCCCTGTTTCAAGCAATGTGCGCAAGGGAGCCGAATCAATGCAATCAAACTTTGCGGGTTTCCCACTCACCCAAGGGACACAGGCTCGCAGGAGGAGATCCGGCTGGAAAAGCGTTACCAGCACTCATCTCGAAAGTTCGTTAGGGAAAGAAGGGTGTGCAGTTTCCGGAATATGCTGTAAACTTCGACGATAGTGTCTTGCGCTTCGCTCAACCGCTCTGCCTTCATACGGCTTCGTAGAACATGCTCGGCACATTACAAAACAAAAAAAGGAGAGGCGAAAGCCTCTCCTTGGAAGATGGTGCTGCTCTGTTTTAGGTGTTTTCTCCGTGGGGCGTGGCAAAGGAAGCCGCACGGCGAGCAGCCATATCCATGAGCACGCGCTCGGTGCCGAAACGGCCCGACTCGTATTTGCGGATCTTCAGTTTTTCCCGCGCGGTATCG
>JAJYKN010000141.1 GCA_021788515.1 Nitrospirota bacterium
ACGCGCTGCTGTCATACATAATGAGAAGAAGGGGGGTGAAATAACATGAAGAAGACCACTGCAATCATAGCAGCTCTGGTTGTTGTTGCGGTTTTTGCCTTTGCCGGTTGCCAGAAGCAGGAGGCCCCGAAGCCCGCAGAGCAGTCAGCAGTTACCTCAACGGTGACGTCCACCGTGACGTCAACCATGCCGATGGCAACGCCGGAAAAAAAGTAACGCCCGGCAAGTTATGCCAAAAGCCCTCCGAAGAATCGGGGGGCTTTTTTTTTACCCGGGCGAAGGCAGGTTGCAACCCTCCCCCTGGGAGAAGGATCGTTCGCGGTCCCGCGTTTACGGTTTTCCAAAACGGGCTTCTTCGCGCATTACTTTCTCTTTGTAGAGCCGGTGGACCAGGTCCCGGTCAAATTCCTGTTCCTGCCGCAGCATCAGGTCCTTTTCTTCCTGGCTGAAATACTCCATGCAGGGCAGAAAAAAATGATGGTCTTCTTTCTCGATATGGCAGGGATAGAGATTGACGAGAAACCGGACCGTCCTGACGATCTCCTGCAATGCTTCCCGGTCCCCTTTGAGATAGCTTATTTTTGCTTTCTCCAGGTCCGCGACTGCGGCCCTCGATTCCCGATGCTCCTGGAGGATCTCCTCCATGATGCGCCGGTGTTCTGCGGAAACCGGTTTCCTGTCCAGTTCCCTGAGCAGGATGTTCTCTTCCTTCCCGTGATGGCATACGTCTGCGTACGTCCTGGTAAAATCGAGCGCGGCTTCGATAAATTCCGGATGAAGAGCGCCTTCCCGTTCGATCCATTCCGCTTCCTTTTTCAACAGAACGATCATCCGTTCCATGAGTCTGTGTTCAATCATCAAAGGACCGATCGGCAGCATGGAATAACCTCCTCGGCGCGTTTCGCACCGTAATGCTATTGTACCACGATTGCCGCCGGGAGGCCCCGCCTTATTCAGGATAATCATCGTCCGAAATAGTTCCCCGCCCCTTGTCGAAGGTGTATAATATATTTCAGCAGAAAGTGAGGGGATAAACATGTTTTCGAAAATCATCTTAGGATCGATGCTATTTCTGCCTCTGCTTCTTATTACCCAGTCCGGCGCAATCGGGGCCACGCATCTTGAAAAAGCCACATTTGCCGGCGGTTGTTTCTGGTGCATGACGCCGCCCTTTGAAAAACTGGACGGCGTGAAGGAGGTCATTTCCGGCTATACCGGCGGGCATACGAAGAACCCCACCTATGAGGAAGTGACGTCCGAGACCACGGGCCACCGGGAATCCGTCGAGGTCATCTACGATCCCGCAAAAATCAGCTACGAAAAGTTGCTCGATGTGTTCTGGAGACAGATCAATCCCACCGATGCGGGAGGACAGTTCGTGGACCGGGGGCCGTCCTACACATCAGCTATTTTTTACCACAACGAGGAGCAGAAGAAGCTGGCCGAGGAATCGAAGAAGAAGTTGGAGCAGTCAGGCCGGTTTGACAAGCCGATCGTGACTGATATCCTTCCTGCCGGTCCTTTTTACCGGGCCGAGGACTACCATCAGGACTATTGGAAGAAGAACCCCGTGCGGTACAAATTCTACCGTTACAATTCGGGCCGCGACCAGTATCTGGCGAAGATCTGGGGAAAGGAAAAGGAGGACCCGGTGCCTGCTGTAAAAAACCAAGAAACGTACGTGAAACCGTCTCCGGAGGAGCTGAAGAAACTGCTCACTCCCCTGCAATATAAGGTAACGCAGGAGGGCGCCACCGAGCCGGCATTCAACAACGAATACTGGGACAACCACAAGCCCGGCATCTATGTCGACATCGTGTCCGGCGAGCCCCTGTTCAGTTCCCTTGACAAGTACGATTCCGGCACGGGATGGCCCAGCTTCACCAAACCTCTCGATCCGGGAAATATCGTGACCAGGGAAGACCGGACGTGGTACCTCGCTGTCAGGACAGAGGTCCTGAGTAAACACGCCGGCTCGCACCTTGGCCATGTATTCAAGGACGGACCGCCGCCGACGGGCCTGCGCTATTGCATGAATTCAGCGGCCCTCAGGTTCATTCCCAAGGAGGACCTGGTCAAAGACGGGTATGGGAAGTACGTGAAGCTCTTCGAGAACCATTAAAAGGCTGTTGGAAAAGAGTGCGGAATGGTTCGACAGGCTCACCATGAACGGATAGTCCAAAGATTTCAGTATTGCCTCCGTTCGCCCTGCGCCCGACAAAGGGTGAATGGAGGTTTTTTTAAGAAGCCGCCGCAGGCGCGGAGTTGTAGGTGCCTACCTTGAAGTTGAACGTTCCCATCAGATGATAATGAGGCGTCGGAGAAATGGTTGAATCATAATCCGTAAGCATGACATCATACGAGCCGCTGACGTCGCCGGAGAGCGTCGAATCCGGAGAAAAGGAGATCGTGCCGCTCTTCACTTTCCTCAGGGTTGATCGCTGGCCGTTGAAAACCAGGAAGGAACCGGGAAATTTCTCATATTGAGCATTGTCTTCTATGGCAAATTATTTATCAGCACCCATGGTACCAGGACATCTTTTAGATGGTGTCAAGAAGCTTATAAGGAGTGCAGCACGCTTTATCCTGAAAAGGGCATTTTTGGACGCAGACTTCGTCGTGAGCTCAGTCGAACGATAAGATCGGATAAACGCTGATAAAGAAAGATAGAAAAAATCTTTTGATGTTAAAAAAAGACTCATTGTTGTGGTGAAGCCACTCTCCGGTGGATGCTTTGTTTTATCTGCGAATATCCGCGTTCATCTGCGTACAACTGCTTCTTTAGGTTGAATGTTGCGGCAACTGGATGAAAGAGTAAGGCTGATGTGGGGTGCTGGTGAAGGCGTGGGGAAATACGCGGGGAGCTGTCATAAAAAAAAGGCTGCCGGATATTTTCCAGCAGCCTTTGCGAAAGAGACATTTGTGTGCGCACTGCGCCAGATCGTTCTGCCCGATCAGGGCCTGTGCGTTCGGGGTTTAAAAGTCCGCGCCGCGCCTGTGGGATGAGAAGCGGGCGCAGCGCCACGGGGCGCGTTCGTCCCGTGGTGCTGCTGGGCTGAATGCGTTTTCGGGCGGCCTGCATGACTTGCCTGTGCGCCACGCTGCTCAGGCTTGGGCTGCGTCCTGCGGCGCTGCGGCTCCCGTGGGGGACGGGCAAACTCGGCATCGCGCGCCGGCGCTGCTTTTGCATAATCGAAACCCTTGAGCGTGCGGCGTTCGATCTTGTCGCCGAGGACGCGCTCGATGCTCCTGACCAGGGGCTCGTCTTCACGGGTAACGAACGTGAAGGCGTCTCCGGTCTTGGCTGCGCGGCCGGTCCGGCCGATGCGGTGCGTATAGGCGTCGGTGGTGTCCGGAATGTCGTAGTTGATGACGTGGGAAATCGAGGACACGTCGATGCCCCGGGCCGCAATGTCCGTTGCAACGAGGATCTGATAGGAGCCGTCGCGGAACCCGTCGAGAGCGGCCTGGCGCTTGTTCTGCGACAGGTTGCCCTGGAGCGACGCGGCCTTGTACCCCGCCTTCTCAAGCTGTTGCCCCACGCGCTTGGCGCGGTGCTTCGTGCGCGTGAAAATAAGGATCGATTCCGTGTCCGTATGTTTCAGCAGTTCCATGAGCAGTCCGGTCTTCAGGTGCTGCTCGACAGGGTACAGCGCATGCGCCACGGTGTTGGCCGGGGCGGTATGGCCCACCTGGACCGTGACCGGGTCATGGAGCACTTCATGGGCAAGTTTCCTGATATCATCGGCCATGGTTGCGGAGAACATGAGCGTCTGCCGTTTCACGGGCAGCTGCTTGATGATCCTCCGGATGTCGGGCAGAAAGCCCATATCGAACATCCGGTCCGCCTCATCGAGCACGAGCACTTTCAGGTTGGCGAAGTTGATCGTCTTTTGATTCATATGGTCGAGCAACCGGCCGGGGCAGGCCACAACGATGTCCACTCCCGCGCGGAGCTTTGTGATCTGCGGGTTGGCGCTCACGCCGCCGTAGATCGTCATGCTCTTCAAGTGGGTCTTGCGGCCCAGGTCGTTGATCGAAGTGTGGATCTGCTCCGCCAGCTCGCGCGTGGGCGCGAGGATCAGCGCGCGGACCTTGTTGCGCGCGCCCGGGAGCAGCCGCTCCAGGATCGGCAGTACGAATGCCGCGGTCTTGCCCGTCCCGGTCTGTGCCAGGCCCATGACGTCGCGGCCCTCCATAACGGGAGGAATGGCCTGCTTTTGGATCGGTGTCGGTATCTGGTAGCCGAGCGCCTCGACGCCGGCCGCTATCTGCGGATGAAGCTTGAACGAACTAAAATTCACTAAGGACCCTTCTTTCTGTGCGACATCAGGTGAAGAACGCCGCCTCCCCTGTCGCTGGGAAAACAAACGCATAAACAAAAAAGCTATCAGGATTATCCCCAATAGCCCTTGGTCTATAAAAAATCAGGATGCTTCCGTATTATCGCGGGGCCGGTTTCAACCCAACGACCGTCAGGTTGTTTGTCAGCCACCGTCATTCACGTTTATACAATACCACTAATGAAGGCTTCCTGTCAAAGATATTCCGGGGAAACATCCCGTAACATCATCCCGTGAATCATTTGACAGATATGTACTCCTCCTGTAAACTGAGCGCCTGTTCAGACATCATATCGACACACGAGCCGTACCCTGGCAAGCTTATCTGGCTTTAGTTTTTTCGATCTCGGGGGACTGATGGATACTCTCTTCACAAAACGGAACACCATCATTGCCGTAGCTCTGCTGATCCTGTGGAAGATGTATATCTCCGCAACGCTTCAACTCCATCCCGATGAGGCATACTATTGGATGTGGTCGCGGCACCTGGATTACGGATATTTCGATCACTCGCCCCTCATCGCCTATGCGATACGGATCACAACTCTTTTTTCCCAGCAGGAACTCTGGGTGCGTTTTACAGGCATCCTGGGAACGGTAATAACCAGCGTCGTGGCATGGGTCCTTACCATGCAGATGTTTCACGACAAAAGAATCGCTTCCGCAAGCGTCTTGACCCTGAATGTGCTGCCGCTCACCCTTGCCGGCTCGATCATCATTACTCCTGATATCCCCGCGTTTCTTTTTTGGGGCCTTGCCATCTATCTTTCCTGGCAGATCTTCGCAACGAAAAAAGTCGGCTACTGGTACCTCCTGGGCGTTGCATTCGGATTATCTCTTTTATCGAAATACACCGGTGTGCTCCTGGCCCCCTGTTTGCTCGTCTTTATGCTTTTTACCGATGAACGGCGCTGGCTCAAGACCATACATCCCTACGCTTCCTTCCTGCTCGGGTTCGTTTTTTTCCTGCCCG
>JAJYKN010000142.1 GCA_021788515.1 Nitrospirota bacterium
ACGCCCAGAAAAGCAAACGAGGCTTTTGTCTTAAAATAAAGGCTAACGTTTTGGACTTTCTTTGCGACCTTTGCGCACTTTGCGAGAAATATTCCTGCCATTTTGGGTAGATTTTAATTCGTAACTTACTAAGGAGACGACGACATGCTGTCAAAAATCCCCCTGCAGCTCGACAAAATAAAGAAAGAAGACGTGGACAAGGAGATCCTTCGGGCCGGCATCATGGCTGAACTGGACGCCATCAACCTCTATGAGCAGATGGCTGCGATGGCGCAAAAGAAGGAGATACGAAGGATCCTGCTCGACATTGCCCGGGAGGAAAAGACGCATGTGGGGGAATTTCAGGCCCTGCTGCTGAGAAAAGACAGGGAACAGGCGGAAGAACTGCAGGCGGGAGAGCGCGAGGTCCGGGAAAAAACGGGCTTGTAGGCCGCACGGGCCCCGGCCCCGGAAGCACGTTCGCTGCGCGCTTGACACGGCCGGCAAGTGGAGAGACAATTAATCATGAAGAGAAACGGATTGTATGCGCTGTTCTTCTCCGGCGCTTTGATACTTTCGGCGTGCGCCACTCCGGTAGTCAACAAGAGCTACCTGGAGGAAGGCGAGCGTAAGGTGTCTTTTGCCGCGCTGAGGGAAAACCCCGACCAGGAGCGGGGGAAGCTGTTTATCCTGGGCGGCGTCATCATTCGTACGAGACTTCTTGAAGCAGGGTCGCAAATCGAGGCGATGGACGTGCCGGTTGACGGTTCCGGGTATTTCGAAGAAAGCGGTCGCTCCGAGGGGCGATTCCTGGCGATATTGCCGAAAGACGAAGGGCTGCTGGATCCTGCCGTGTATCGCAGGGCGAGAAGAGTAACGATTGCCGGCGAGTTCATGGAATTGCGGAAGGGCAGGATAGACGAGATGGAGTACGATTACCCCGTGTTCCGGATCAAGCAGATCTATCTCTGGCCGAGGGAACGGTTGTATTATTATCCGCAGCCCTTTTATTATGACCCCTGGTTCTATCCCTACCCCTATTACTACGGACATCCGTGGTGGAACTATCCTCATGATTATCGTCCGGTGCCGCTGCAGCCGGAGCGTCCGCGCATACCGCCGCCGTCACGCTCTCCCGAGCCCGACCAGCCAAAATAAGGGCAACCAGGGCCGTGAGAGGGCGCATCGGGCCTTCATTTGACAGGTAAAATGTATTATGATAAGTTCAAAGCAGCAGTAGTGTGGGAGCGTATCGCATGTTGCAGAGGGGAGGAACAGCTATGAGAATTCCTTTACAGGTCACGTTTCGAAACATTGATCACTCTGCGGTCATTGAGTCAACGATCAACGAAAAGGCGGCCAAGCTGGACAGGTTTTACGACCGGATCATGAGCTGCCGGGTCGTGGTCGAGGAAATCCAGCACCGGCATCACCAGGGCAATTTGTACAGTGTACGCATCGATCTCACCGTTCCCGGCAAGGAGCTGGCCGTCAGCCGTCAGGAACATGCCGATGCGTACGTGGCGATACGAGATGCCTTCGACGCTGCCGTGAGGCTGCTCGAAGAACACGGGAGGCAACTGCGGGGCGCGGTAAAGACCCACGCCGAGCCGCCCACGGGGCGCATCATCAGGATCTTTCCCGAGTCGGATTATGGTTTCATAAAAACCCGGGACGACCGGGAGATCTACTTCCATCGAAACAGCGTTCTCGATGACGTTGACTTTAAACTGCTCAAATTCGGGACTGAAGTGACGTTCATCGAGGAGCAGGGAGCGGAGGGACCGCAGGCGGCCCGGGTGGCGCTCGCCAAGCGGTAGTTTTTCCGTTTCGCAGAGGAAGTCGAAAAGACTTCTTCTGCGCCCCCCCGATGTACCTCCACCTCCAACCCAGGGTCTCTTCTCAGTTTTACCATAATCCTAAAAACGGCAGCTGGCCGCAGAAGAACGCAGATTTTCGCAGATAAAACCGGATATCCAGGTGGTAATAAGCTTCACCGCAGGGGCGGGTCTTTTTCAGATTCAAAAGTATTTTATTACCCGGTTATATCCGCGTTTATCCGATTTTATCTGCGTCCAAATGCTCTTTCCAGGGCAACAGAAACACCCTTGTTCGCCCCGGCAAACCCTATCATATTTCTTGACAACGAACAGTCACTACAGGTATATATATTCGGCTGGAATAAAAAAAACCGCACGAGCCGCAGCCGCGAAGACGCCGACAAGCAGGAGGGACTTTGCAGCTTCGCGGCAACGGCGGTTCTCATCACATCATGAGGTGGAACTATGGCTGCAGAAAAAATGGAATTCAAAACCGAAGTAAAAGAACTGCTGGACCTGATGATCCATTCCCTTTATTCCCACAAGGAGATTTTTCTCCGGGAATTGATCTCAAACGCCTCCGATGCCATCGATAAGGCGCGTTTCGAATCGCTCACGAACACGGGCATTCTGGAGAACACCGGCGCGTGGAAGATCAAGATCATTGTCGACAAGGCGGCGGGAACGCTCGCGGTGAGCGACAACGGAATGGGCATGACCCACGATGAAGTGATCGCGGAGCTCGGGACTATCGCCCATTCGGGCACCAAGGATTTTCTCCGGGCGCTCCAGAGCAAGGAACTGAAGGACAAGCCGGAGCTGATCGGCCAGTTCGGCGTGGGTTTCTATTCCTCGTTCATGGTGGCCGACAAGGTCGCGGTCGTTACGCGTAAAGCGACGGAAAAGACGAAGAAGGCCATAAAATGGGAGTCGACGGCCGATGGTTCGTTCACGATCGACGAGACAAAAAAGGACCTTGCAGGGACCGACGTGATCCTGCATCTCAAGGCTGACGACAAGAATTACCTGA
This sequence comes from Nitrospirota bacterium, assembly GCA_021788515.1. GTDB lineage: Bacteria > Nitrospirota > UBA9217 > UBA9217 > UBA9217 > JAJYKN01. The sequence goes on from JAJYKN010000142.1 coordinate 2,830, forward strand.
ACGAATGGGAGATCAGATCGATCATCAAGAAATACTCGGACTACATCGAACATCCCGTGGTCATGGACGTTGAACGGGAAAAGGAAGATCCCCGGGACAAGAACAAAAAGATCAAGGTCGCGGAAGAAGAGACCATGAACGCGGGCAAGGCCATCTGGCTCAGGGACCCGTCGGAAGTCAAGACCGAGGAGTACAACGAGTTCTATAAACATATTTCCCATGACTTCGGAGATCCGGCGAAGGTCATCCATTACCGGGCCGAAGGCACGTCGGAGTTCACCGCCCTTTTGTTCGTTCCCGCAAAGGCCCCTTACGGCATCCTGTACCGGGATTACAAGATCGGCCCGACCCTGTACGTCAAGCGGGTCCAGATCATGGACCACTGCGAACAGCTGATTCCCGAGTATTTGCGTTTTATCAAGGGCGTGGTCGATTCCTCCGACCTCCCGCTGAACGTATCGCGCGAGATCCTGCAGAACAACAAGCACGTCGAAGTCATCAAGAAGAACATCACCAAGAAAGTGCTCGATACGCTTTTGGACATGAAAAAGAACGCCTACGATTCTTATGTCGCGTTCCACAAGGAATTCGGCAGGGTCTTGAAGGAAGGGATCCATTTCGATTTTTCGCGCAAAGAACAGATTGCGGACCTCCTGCTGTTCCCGTCCACCAAGACCGAAGCGGGAAAACTCACGACCTTCGAAGACTATTATAAGAACATGCCGATCGCCCAGGGGGAGATCTATTATATTACCGGCAGACCCGATGAAAACGTGCTCCAGTCCCCTTATCTTGAAGCGTTCCGCGAAAAGGGCTACGAGGTCCTGATCATGACCGATGACATCGACGACGTCATCATGTCGTCCTTGCAGGAGTACAAAGGCAAGAAAATAAAATCGGTCATCAAGGGCGATATCAGCCTTGATACAACAGGGGACAAAGAGAAGGAAAAATCGAAGGAAAAATTCGAAAAGCTGCTCGCCATGATAAAAAATCAGCTGAAGGACGAGGTCAAGGACGTACGTGTTTCCGGCAGGCTCAAGGATTCGGCCTGCTGCCTCGTTGCCGACGAAGGCGGGCTTGACCCGCAGATGGAAAAACTCTTGAAGTCCATGGGACAGGAGGTGCCGTCGGACAAACGGATATTGGAGATCAACGCGGGCCATCAGATCTTCGAGGTAATGAACAATCTTGTTGCCCAGGGAGGCAGGGAAGACGTTCTGAAGGAATACATCGATTTGTTGTACAATCAGGCCCTCCTGCTCGAAGGCTCCAAGGTCAAGGACCCCGCGGCGTTTGCAAAAGCCATGGCAAAGCTCATGCTGGAGAATGCGAAACAATCGGCGTCTCACTAACGTCTTTACACAGCTCTTCTCCGGGAAAAAACACCTCACGCGCCGTTTGTGAGGTGTTTTTTTGTGTCCGCCTGCCGAGGAATAACCAGGTAATCATGCAGGTGTCTTTCCCTATGGCAACAGGCAACAATGGGCAATCTCAAATTCCAGTTTGACGTTGACAGGGTGCTTTCTTGCATATTATAGTAGCAGGGTAGTATACCAGCGCTCGTGCCGGCGATATCAAAGACCGCGACAGGGGCCGGAGCAGGAGAAGCAGCATGTCTGGATCCATTCATCCCTTTGTTTTCGTCGGCATCGTGTCCCTGTTCCTGGGCCTTGCCGCAGGGTTTGTCATGCACCGGTCGGACTTCTGCATGGCGGGCATGTTCCGGGACCTCTTTTTATTCAGGCGCACGGTGATGATCAAGTCGTTCGTTCTGCTTGTTGTGACCAGCATGGTGCTTTTCGAAGCAGCGCGTCGAGCCGGCCTCCTGTCGGTCTATCCCTTCCCGCTTCTCTATCCTCCCACCGCAGCGAACCTGATCGGGGGCCTCCTTTTCGGCATCGGCATGGTCCTCGCCGGAGGATGCGTCGTGGGCACCCTCTATAAGATGGGGGCAGGCAGCGTCCTCAGTTTGACCGCCTTTGGCGGCCTTATTTCCGGCAGCGGCCTCTATGCCGAGATCCATCCGGCGTGGGCGGCCTTTGTCAACAAGACAACGATGTTCCCGGGCAAGATCACTGTTGCCCAGATCGTGGGAGTCGATCCCCTGGTCCCGGTGCTGATCGTGGCAATCCCGGGAGCGCTGCTGCTCTTCTCATGGCACAAAAAAGGAGGGCTGGTGCGACCCGCCTTTGCCGCGGGATATTTGCAGCCCTACAAGGCGGCACTTGCGCTCTCCCTTATCGGAGTTGTTTCCTATGTGCTGATCGGCATGCCGATGGGGGTCACGTCTTCGTTCACAAAGATCGCGGGCTTTATCGAAAGTGTTTTTTGGAAAAGTCATTTTGACCATCTCGTCTATTACCAGGGCATGCCGCTCAGCTATTTTCACCGGGAGACGGCGTCCGTGCTTACGGGCGGCCCGGGCCCTTCCTACGACGCTCTCGCGGCCATCCAAATTCCTCTTATCATCGGCATTGTT
>JAJYKN010000143.1 GCA_021788515.1 Nitrospirota bacterium
GTCACGTTCGTGGCCGTTGTCGGCATTACGCCCTACCTCGGACTTCAGCTCAAGGCCGTGATGACATCCTTCTCCCTGCTTTCGGGCAGGCCCGAAGGCAGCCATTTAACGGGTGCGTTCATCTCGCTCCTGCTCGGCGTGTTTGCCATAATTTTCGGCGCGCGCAGGCTCGACGCTTCGGAGCGGCATGGGGGCCTGGTTTTTGCCGTGGCTTTTGAGTCGGCGATCAAGCTTATTGCTTTCCTCCTCGTCGGGTTCTTCGTGACCTATGGACTCTTTCATGGGTTCGGCGACATCTTCAGCAGGATCCAGCATGGGCCCTATGCGTCTCTCATGAAGATCGGCGAGGGATCCCCGGTAAGCTTGCTCGAATGGATCTCGCTCACCTTTCTGTCCATGATGGCCATCCTGTTCCTTCCCCGCCAGTTTCACGTGGCCGTGGTGGAGAACTATTCCGTGGACCACATCAAAAAGGCCATGTGGCTTTTTCCGCTCTATCTTTTTTTGATCAACATCTTCGTGCTGCCCATAGCTTACGGCGGACTGCTCCTCGGCGACGTCCAGTCGAAGGCGGACTATTTCGTACTCAGCATTCCCATGCACTATGGTCACTCGCTCCTCGCCATTATCGTGTTTATCGGCGGTTTTTCCGCGGCCACGGCCATGATCATTGTTGAGTCCATCGCTCTTAGCACCATGGTCATGAACAGCTTTGTTATGCCCACGTTATGGGACCTCTCCGCCATTAAGAATTTCCACGCCGTGATCCTGAACATCAAGCGGCTGGTGATCCTGGGCTGCGTGTTCCTCGGTTATGCTTTTGCCATTTACGTCGGCGAGTTCTACAGCCTCGTGGACATCGGCCTGAAATCGTTCGAGGCCGTTACGATCTTTGCGCCGTCCATTCTTCTCGGCCTCTATTGGAAGGGAGGAAACAAGAAGGGCGCGATCGCGGGCATCCTGGCCGGCTTCAGCGTCTGGATCTACACGCTGCTCATTCCGTCGCTCATGCGCGCCGGCATCATCCAGAAGGGCGACCTCCTGGAGGCGCTCTTCAACTCAACGCTTTTGAACCCCACGGCGCTCTTCGGGCTCCAGGGTCTGGACCGCTGGAGCCATTCCCTGTTCTGGGGCCTGTTTTTGAATATCTGCTTCTACGTGGGGATCTCGCTCCTTACCCGGCAGTCCGATGCCGAGACGCACCAGGCGATCGTGTTCGTGGATTCCTTTTCACCGCTTCCGATCGGGCCCGTGTACCGGCCTACCGGGATCGCCGAGGTAGAAAACATCCTGGGACAGTACATCGGCCCGGCTGAGGCGCGCGAGGTTGTGGACGGTTTTCTCAAGAAGAACGGCCTGACCCGGTTGTCAATAGCCGGCGACTGGCTTCTGAAGCTCCGGCAAGAGGCAGAGCGCACCCTGTCCGGCGCGCTGGGAACGTCCATCAGCACCTTGGTATTCCAGGACCGGATCGTCCTGACCCACGATGACGCTCAGCGCGTTTCGAACTCCATCCAGCAGATTTCCCGCAGTCTCCGGTTATCGCGCCAGGAGCTTGCGGAAGCCAACCGGCAACTTGCCATGCTGAAGGAGTTCAGCGAAAACATCATTGAAAGCCTTCCCCTCGGCGTTGCCACGCTGGATGAATCGCTGCGGGTAAAGTACTGGAACAGCGGCATGGAGATGATCACGGGCGTGGAAAAATCAGACGCACTCGATTGCGACGCGTCCCTCCTGCTGACCTGCCTGGAACCGAGGTTGTTCACGCCTCAGGTGCGTGAGGGGGAGATCACCTGCAAACGGAATTTCGATCCGCAGATCATCCTGAAAGGCTACGTCAGTCGTCTTACCGGCGCCCAGAAGGGGTACGTGCTCGTGCTCGAGGATATTACGGAAAAGAAAAAGATCGAGGAGGAGCTCTTCCGCGCCACCAAACATGCGAGCGTCGGCAGGCTCGCCGCCGGTGTTGCGCACGAAATCGGGAACCCCCTTGCCTCCATCTCATCGCTGGTGCAGGAACTCCAGACCGAAGACCTGTCGTCGTTCACGAAGGAATCACTCACCACGATCAACCAGCACGTGCATCGCATCGCGCGCATCGTGCGCAACCTCGGCGACTTCGCGCGTCTCTACCCGCGCCAAAAAGTGGCGACGGACCTGAAGGATATCCTGGAGAACACCCTCAACCTCGTCCGCTACGACAAAAATTTCCGGAAAATCGAAATCCGTTCCGATGTGCAGGACACGCCGCCGCTCAAGATCGACCCCGATCAGATCCAGCAGGTGTTCCTGAACCTGATCCTGAACGCGCGCGACGCCATGCCCGACGGCGGCAACCTCGATATCTCGGTAACACAGTCCAATGGAAACGTTCTGATGCGGTTCGCGGACACGGGACACGGCATCGACGCCGAGGTGAGGGACAAGGTTTTTGATCCCTTCTTCAGCACCAAGGGGCCGACGAAAGGCACGGGTCTGGGCCTTTCCATCTGCTACAGCATCATCAAGGACCACGGCGGCACCATCGAGATCGATTCCGAAAAAGACAAGGGTACGCGGTTTACCATAAAAATGCCGGTGGACGCGTAGGGCTTTATCCGCAGGGCATACAGATAGGCTGATATTCAAAAAGCAGTTGCAAATACGGTTTCAACGAGGTAGTAATGTCCAAGAGCATATTGATCGTAGAAGATGAAGAGACCTTGCGCGAGTCCATGAAGCGGATCTTCGCCAAAGAAGGGTTTGCAGTGGAAGGTGCGGACTCGGCGGAGAAAGCTCTTGCTCTCCTCGAGACGAATGTCTACGATGTCATCATATCGGACATCATCCTGCCGGGCATGGACGGGATCGAGATGCTCGGGAAGGTGAGGGAACAGATCCCGGACCAGATCTTCATCGTGGTAACTGCCTATGCGTCCCTTGACACCTCGGTAAAAGCGCTCCGCGCCGGGGCTTATGACTACATCATGAAGCCGATCATCCACGAAGAGATCAAGCAGATCGTGCGGAACGCGCTCCGGCAGAAGAGCCTCCAGTCCGAGAACGTGCTCTTGAAGCGCGAGATCGGCAAAGACTATGACTTCAGCAGCATCATCGGCGGGAATGCAGCGCTCTTGGCCATCCTGGATGAGGCGAGAAAAATAACAGATACGAAAAGCAATGTTCTCCTCCTCGGTGAGACGGGGACGGGCAAGGAGCTCTTTGCGCGGGTCATCCATCACAACAGTTCCCGGCGTGACATGCCCTTTGTGCCCATCAACTGTTCCGCCATCCCCGAAAATCTCCTCGAAACAGAGCTCTTCGGCCACGTGCGCGGCGCTTTTACGGGCGCTGTTGCGACAAAGAAGGGGATTCTCGAAGATGCCGAAGGCGGTACGGTATTTCTCGATGAGATCGGCGACATGAGCATGGCGCTTCAGGCGAAGCTTTTGCGCGTGATCGAAGACCAGGTCATCCGGCCTGTCGGCAGCACCAGAGGGGCCAAAGTCGATATCCGGATCATTACCGCCACCAACAAGGACCTCAAAGCAGCGGTGCGCGAGGGGGCATTCCGCGAGGACCTCTACTACCGCATCAATGTGATCTCCCTCCGGATCCCCCCGCTTCGGGAGCGAAAGGAAGATATCGGTGCGCTCGTACGACACTATCTCGGACGATATGCGAACGATCTGGGAAAGCGGGTTAAAGAAGTATCACCGGAGGCCATGGACATCCTGATGAACTATGAGTGGGCCGGGAACGTGCGCGAGCTTCAGAATGTAATTGAACGGGCCATCCTTATTTCCGACGGCGATCTCATCAGGCCCGAGCACCTGCCCGGAGGCGTTAAAGCCGAGACATCGTTCCATCACCAATCCTTTGATCAAAGACTCTCGATTGAGGATTACACCAAGGCGTTCATTCAGCGGTACCAGACGGAATGCAACGAACAGCAGCTCGCGGACATGCTCGGGATCACGCGCAAGTCTCTCTGGGAAAAGCGGAAAAAGTGGGGGATGCCGAAAGAGCGGTAAAAAATTGAGTACGGTTTTGAGTTCGCCGTTCAAGGTTCAGAGTGCGGAAAGCTGACTGTCCGCATGATTTGTGACATCCTGTTTTTGCCACGGTGAATGTTGAACTCAAAACGAGACTTTAAAATATGTTATTAAAGAAAAAAATGGCTCTCAGCTTCTTCATCAGCGCCTTTATCATCGCTATCCTGGCGGCGTTCGTGTATGTGAACTTCATCGAGATCAGGAAAGAGATCCGGTATCTCGAGATCACCGATACGCTCAACCGGAAATCGCTCCAGCTCCGAAGGCATGAGAAAAACTATTTTCTTTACAGCCCGAAGAAAGCCGATGAAGAAGCAGCTGCCGTCCACGACTACCTTTCCCAGCTGAAGGACATGCTGGCGCAGAATCCGCATATCGATCAGGCGGACCAGCTGTCCCTGCGGAGCAGCATGAATGAGTACGAGCAGCGCTTCATCAAGATCGAGACGACGGCAAAAAAACTGACTGCTGACTTTGGCGCGGTCAGGACCGCGAACCGGAGAGATGATAAATATATTGCTCTGATTGAAGCGACCTTCCTGGAGCGACCGTCGCAATCCGCTGACTTTCTTACTATGGTTTTTCATCTACCGCGCCAGCATACGCTGGTAACCGGCCTGCGCGAGCTCGACGCGGACATCACTTCGCTCAGGAAGACCGGCGAGGACATCCTGATCATATCCAAGGACCTCGACAAGATAGCCCGGGAGAAGACGGAGACCGTGATTCGCGTTTCGCAGATCGCGATCCTCATCTTCTTCCCGCTCTTTTTCGCCGTAGGCATCGGCATGCTGTTCTTCATCACCACGAACGTGGTCAGGAGGCTGATGCTTCTGATCAACATTGTGGAGAAGACGGGCAAGGGTTCCTATCCCCGCCTTGCGGTCACGGTGGAGGACGGGAAAGCTCATGACGAGGTCGGTATGTTGATCGACAAGTTCAACGACATGGAGGACCAGCTTGCCCTCCACGAGAAGGAGCTGGAGCAAAAAAATCAGGAGCTGATCCAGACGAAAAAACTCGCGGCCATCGGCACGCTGGCGTCGGGCGTGGCGCATGAGTTGAACAACCCGCTCAACAATATTTATCTTTCGGCCCAGGTGCTTGCCAGGGAAGCGGGGGAAGGTTGCTCCCCGCAAGTACTCGATGCCATGCACGATATCCTGGGACAGACCGAGCGCGTGAAGCGGATCGTGGGGGACCTGTTGGAATTTGCCCGCGGAAAAGAGCCGCAGCTGGATGCCGTAGACGTGAAAGAGTTGATCGCCGATAC
>JAJYKN010000144.1 GCA_021788515.1 Nitrospirota bacterium
ACTTTGCGAGAAATATTCTTGCCATTTTGGGTAGATTTTAATTCGTAACTTACTAAGGAGTTTATCGATGCTCATCGTACTGCACCACTCGGCGACCGCAAAGGACGTCGAGCACATCAAAAAGACCATCATGGGAATGGGCCTCAAGCCCGTCGCCATTCCCGGGGCTGAGCGGACGGCCATCGGTGTGATCGGCAACCAGGGCTGGGTCGACGATACCCTCCTGCGCGGCAATAAAGCGATCCAGGAGATCATCCACGTCACCAAACCGTACAAGCTGGTGAGCCGCGATTTTCACCCGAAGGACACGGTCGTGACTCTCGGCAATAAAGTTACGGTCGGCGGATCGTCGCCCTTTCTGATGATCGGAGGGCCCTGCGCGGTAGAGAACAGGGACCAGCTCATGAAGACCGCCCTGCACCTCAAAAAGGCGGGCGTGCCGGTGCTTCGCGGCGGGGCGTACAAGCCGAGGACGAGCCCGCACAGTTTCCAGGGCCTCCGCGAGGGAGGACTGGACCTGCTCGACGAGGTCAGGAAGGAAACGGGCCTGCTTGTCGTCACCGAGATCGTGAGTCCCGAGCACGTGGAGCTCGTTGCGGACAAGGTCGATATCCTCCAGATCGGCGCCCGGAACATGCAGAACTTCGACCTGCTGACCGAGGTGGGCAAGACGAAAAAACCGGTTATCCTGAAGCGCGGCCTGTCGGCCACTGTCGAGGAATGGCTCGGTTCGGCCGAATACCTGCTCGTGAACGGAAACCCGAACGTCGTGCTCTGCGAGCGCGGCATACGGACCTTCGAGACGGCGACACGGAACACGGCCGACCTTGCCATCATTCCGCTCGTCCGGAAAATGACCCATCTCCCGGTCATCTTCGACCCGAGCCATGCCACGGGCAAACGGGACCTGGTGCTTCCCGCGGCCCTGGCTGCGATCGTGGTGGGCGCACACGGCGTCATGGTCGAGGTCCATCCTGACCCGGAGCGGGCGCTCTCCGACGGCGCCCAGTCGCTCCATTTCAAGGAATTCGACACGCTGCTGGCGCAGGCCAGGAGCCTCGTCGCGTTCAAGAAGCAAAAACTCTCGTGACAATCCTGCTGCGCTTCGAGTTCGTTGATGATCAGGGAGCCCCTCCCGCGCAGGCGAAGGACGTCGCATGAAGATCGTCCCCCCGGGAGGCAATCTTTCCTGCAGGACTGGGTGCGGCGCCTGCTGCATTGCGCCCTCGCTTTCGTCCCGGATCCCGGGGATGCCCCAGGGAAAGGCCGCGGGGCTCCGGTGCATTCAGCTGACCCTTGACAACCGGTGCGCGATTTACGGCATGACCCACCGGCCCGCGGTATGCGGGTCCTTTCAGGCGTCGGATTCCTGCGGAGCAAACCGGGAAGAGGCATTGCAGCTCTTGGCGGAGTTGGAGAGATTGACAAGCGTGTGAAAAGAGGATCGGAGAGGTAAATCCGGACAAGCGGAAAAGGCAGTCTCTCGCAGAGCTCGCAAAGTTCGCAGAGAAAGTCAAAAAGATTTCCAGAACTAAACCCGAACGTTAACGGTTTCCTTTGCGTACTTTGCGAGCTTTGCGAGAAATGATTTAGTTTACTCTTTCTGCTGCTCCGCGGGCGGAACGGGTTGTGTTGGCTGCTGATCTTCCGGAGCGGGGACTGTGGGCGTAACGCGGGATTCAGCAGTCGTGGACGGCCCGGACTGCTCGGCTTGCTTGATGACAGGCGCGGGCGCGGGTTCCTCCGGTTTGAGCTTCGTCGGCGTAAAGGTGGGGTCTATCTCATAGGCATTCTTGAAATTTTCGCGGGATTTGATCCGGCTCTCCTTGTCGCCGGTCCTGCCCTTGAGATAATAAGCGTAGCCCAGGTAGTAATACGCTTCGGCGTCGGGGTTGATCTCCGCCGCGGCTTCGAACTCCCTTATTGCGGCGTCGAAGTTCTTTGCCTGTATATCGGCAATGCCCTTTTCTATGCGCTGCGCAGCGGCCTTGGTATCGAAAAGTTCCTCTTCCGCCCGGGCCGGAATGACGGCCGCACCCAAGAGCGCAATGAGAAACAATACCACCAACAGTGACGTATTCTTCATGGAAGCCTCCTCTCCGAACGATCCTACCATAGCATAGCGGCTGCGCTGCTGTCAATATTCATCAGGCCTCCTGCGTCAAGGCCACCACAGGTACAGAAAATGCGTTCCCGGCTCCACGGGCAGTCCCATGTCGATGTTCACGAGATTCAGGGAATAGACGTTGGAACGGTATTCTCCCGGCCGGTAATAGGTCACCACCGAAGCGTGATCAAGGCCCGCCAGCTTCTTTGCCTGATCGATCGTATCGTCAACATACCCGATCCCGTCGATCAGGCCCGAGGCCAGCGCTTCCTCGCTCGTGTAAATGCGGCCATCGGCCAGTTTTCTCGCCGTATCAAGGGGCAGCTTCCGCGCCTCGGCCACGAGGTTCACGAACCTCCCCTGGAGGCTGTCGATCAGGTTTTGGAAAATTGCCCGTTCTTCCGGAGCAAGCGGACGAAAGGGCGAGCCCATGCCCTTCCGGTTCCCCGAGGAAATTTCCGTCGGCTGGACCCCGATCTTCTGCAGCAGGCCCGTGGCGTCGAAGCTGTACATGATCACGCCGATGCTGCCGGTCACGCTCGTGGGCTGGGCCATGATCCGGTCGGCAGCCAGGGCGACGTAGTAGGCGCCCGATGTCCCGGTGTCCATGATGTGGGCCAGGACCTTTGCGCCCGACCTCTGCTTGAACTTTGTGATCTCGTGGTACAGCACGTCGGACGCGGTCACGCCGCCGCCGGGGCTGTTGATCCGGAGCACCACCGCCTTTACCGCGTGGTCGGCGCGGGCGCGGTCAAGCTGTTCCCGCACCTGCGCCAGGAGTCCCGGCTCTTTTTTCCCGCCCAAAAGCGAACCGCGTTCCCGGCTTGAGGAAATGAAGCCTGATATGTCGAGGAGCAGAATTTTGTCTCTGCCTTCGCCGGCGATCACCCGCTCGGTGAGGGGCTGCACTTCTTCGCTGACGGACACCCGCAGCAGCGTGCAGCCGGTTGCTGCAAAGAGGAGCGCGAAAGCGGAGAGCAGGGACAGAACTTTTTTCATGGGGCCTCCTTGGCGCGTCGGCTAGAGCGGGTTGATCCGGATGTCCGCCTTGGAACGCAGCTCGGCCACGTACTGATCGAGCTGTTGGCCGATCTTCTCGTCCGTCAGCACGGCCGTGATCTCTTTCTGGACCTCCGGGAAACGCTTTCCCCGGAACTGCGCCGGGTGTGCGTCGAAATAGCTTTGTGCTTCGTCGCGGCTGACGCGGACGAAAAGGCCCACCTTCTTTTCCACGAACCGGGCCACGAGCAGCCGTTCGCCCAGCATGCGGGCAAGCTCCTGCTCCGTCATGTCCTGCGCTTTCAAAAAATCCATGAACGCGGCCCCGGAGGGAAACCGAGCTTTTACTTTATCAACTTCTTCGCTGATCTCCTGGTCGGAAATCTCGACAAAGCGGAGCCTCCGTGCCTCCTGGACGAGCAGTTGTCTCGTGATCAGACCGTTCAGGGTTTCCGTCGCCAGGGCATGCTGGTCCCCTTTTCCGGCGCTCCCGAGCTGCCTGTTCAATGCGATTGTCTGGGCGAGTTCGCTGGACGTAATGACCGAGTTATTGACGGCCGCAACAATGTGGTCCACCAACTCCGCCCGCGCTTCCCAAGGGGATGAGAAGACGCAGATGGCGAGGGCGAGTGCAAAGAGGGAGCGACGGGAGCGGATCGCGCACGTCGTATGACAGGCGGCTGTCTTCATGCTTGTGGGATGCATAGAATTCTCTTTGTATCTTTCCCGGTTCTTACTAAGTTACGAATTAAAATATACCCAAAATGGCAAGAATATTTCTCGCAAAGTGCGCAAAGGTCGCAACGAAAGTCCAAAACGTTAGCCTTTATTTTAAGACAAAAGCCTCGTTTGCTTTTCTTGGCGTACTTTGCGAGCTTTGCGAGAGACGCCTTTGGTTCCGGCTTGTCCGGGTTAGGGTGTTAATCTGTGATTCAAAGCTCTTTCCCTGTTACTCCTGCTTCAGGTCCGTCATGGTGACGCCTTTTACGTATTCCACGACTTTGTCCCGTTTGATCGCCTGCAGTTTCTGGACGATCTCGGCGATCCGGAGCGAGTTGTTCAGGACCGATTCCAGGCGCTTCTTGAGATCGGGGTCCTGATCGCCGTACCGCTCGATGAGCAATTCAACGTTTCCGATAACCGTCGTGAGCGGGTTGTTGATCTCATGCCGCACGGTGATCACCACCTCGCCGATGGCGCCGAGCCGCTCCGCCTGCAGGAGCTTTTCCCGCATCAGCTTCTGCTCCGTGATGTCCCGCGCCGAAACCTGAAACCCCGTATGCACCCGGTTATTGAAGAGCTTCCGGGCGCTCATCTCGATGAAAGCACGGCCGCCGTCCCGCTTGACTACTTCAAATTCGATCACCCTGCGCGCGGTCAGGCCCTTGCCGTCGAGCATTTCCTTTACGGTTTCAACGCCTTCCGTCGTGAGGAAGTCCAGAACGCTGGCGCCCACGAGATCGCTCTTGGTATATCCGCTGAACTTTTCCGCCGCCTTGTTCGCCGCCGTGAGCATGCCCGCTGAATCCATGGTAAAGAGAATGTCGCCGGAGTTCTCGAAGAGGTCCCAGAATTTTTCGCTCGATTCCTTGACCTCGGCGTAGAACTTCAGGTTTTCGACGGCCAGGCCGAGCTGCGCGCCGATGGTGTCCAGCATCTGAAGGTCCGAAGGCTTGAGGGTAAAATGCTTCTGCGGATACAGGAAAATGACTCCCAGGACGATGCCGCGCGATTTGATGGGAATGATGATGTGCGCGTGTTCGACGGAACCCAGGCAGCGTGTATGGCGCGGGTCGCTGCAGCTTTTTTCCGAGTAGAGGATTTCGCCGGTCTGAGCGGTCAATCCGCACAGGCACTCGCCGACCCTGATCGTCGCTTCATTCCGGACGAACTCCGGCGGCAGCCCGCGGGACGCCACCAGCCGCAGCACTTCACCCTGGGGGTCGGACAGGAAAATGCCGCCCTTCGGCTCGAGCGCAGCAAGGCTGTCCAGGATCTGGCCCAGGGACTTGTCGAGCATATCCCCGAGGTTGCCCGACTGGCTCAAGGTGAGCGCGACGGAGTCGATGGCGGCCAGCTCATTCGTGCGATCGAGCAGCTTTTTCTCAAGCTCGGAGTAGGAATGCCTGAGCTGCCGGGCCATCTCGTTGAAGCGCTCCGCCA
>JAJYKN010000145.1 GCA_021788515.1 Nitrospirota bacterium
GTTGTTTCAAAACTTATCGATTCAGGCTTGTCGGAGGGATAGCTCCTGCGTTACTGTTGTCATTCGTGAGAGGTTGTTCTATCGGATTTCGAACGGCCCGGAGCGTTATTGGCGGCAACAAAAAAAACAAATGAAAAGATCAGGGTTATGCAGGCCAAACCTATAGGGTCAAGTCTTTCATCTTGCAATGTACTCAGTTTTGCGTTTTGAAAGAGGAAAATGCAACGAGAAAGACTTGACCCTAATGACTTCCAACGAGTTATTTTTGGGGCAGACGTTTCCCGGTATTAAATTTTCCCCTAAGGAGTGTTTACCTTGAGTTCGGATGACCGACTTCAATACAATCTTGTCCCTGCCAAGGAGATCTCCCAACGTGTTTCAAGGCTTCAGCATCGGTTACAAGAAGGGCCGGTGGATGGCGCACTGATTCTCGATCCATTGAACATGTATTACTTCACGGGGACGATGCAACAGGGGGTTTTCTTTGTCCCAAGGTCGGGAGAACCAATCTTCCTGGTCCGGCGAAGTTATGAACGGGCACAGCAAGAAACACCTTTGAAAAAGGTTTTCCCCTTAACAGGGTTTAGCCAACTTCAGGCAACTCTTGCAGATCTGGGCCTGCAAACCAGCACCCTGGGAGTGGCTGAAACAACGCTGTCCGTTTCCGTTTTTAAAACCCTGGCCAAGGCGTTTCCAGGAGGAACGTTCACGGATATCAGCGCCCTCCTGGGCATGATCCGGGCAAAGAAGTCCGACTACGAGGTGGGGCTCATCCGAAAAGCCGGAGCATTGCACGAGACGGTCTATGATGCCATCCCTTCCCTGATTCGCGAAGGGATGACAGAATGGGAGCTCGGGGCCGAGATTCACAAAGTAATGATGGCGCTGGGATACAGCGGGATTATGCGGCTTGCAGCGTTTGGCGGGGAAATGTTTATGGGGATCGTCAGTTTCGGCGAATCGGGAAACTATCCCACCGCTTCAATAGGTCCGGGCGGTCTGATGGGGCTTTCTCCGGCCTTCCCCCTGCTTGGGGGAAACAAGAAACTGAAAAGGGGCGAACCGATATTCGTGGATACCGGGTTTGGGTATGAGGGATATTTCACCGATAAAACGAGGGTCTTCTCCCTTAGCGCTCAGCCCGCTTCGGCGCTCGATGCTCACAAGGTATGCCTGGACATACAGGAGGCCGTCCGAAGCCGCCTCAAGCCCGGCGCAATCCCGTCCCGGATATACGAGGAGGTCTTCAACGAAATCGTTCATCCCCGTGGTTTTGAAAAGCACTTCATGGGTTTCGGCAGCAACCAGGTGCCTTTTCTCGGCCATGGTATCGGGTTGGCTATTGACGAATTTCCGGCCATTGCAGGCAAGGTAACTACCCCCCTTGAGGCCAACATGGTCATTGCCCTGGAGCCTAAGAAGGGATTGGAAGGCATCGGGTTGGTGGGTGTGGAAAACACCTTTCTTGTCACTGATGAAGGAGGAGAGAAACTTACTCCCGGATCGGACGGGATGATGATCTTGTAATCTAAGAAGAAAAATCGATTCCAAACCGCGCATCGTGTCCGAACCGCTTCGCGGCGTACACGCCTGGGTTAAAAGCTATGAATAAAGCAATCAAAGCTAGTTTATTCTATCTGGCGTGGACACTTCCTTGTTTGCGAATAAATGTTTGCGCCGGGACTTCTCCGGCAGTTTAATATCCATTCACAATGGGACGTGTTTTAATTGCGATATAATAACAACATTGGCAGACCTATCGGGTAGACGAAGCAACGGCAGGAGGAAGACCGGCAAATGAACTACCAACCTGCCGGTACCTTCGGCTTGCCTGTGGGCCCCGGCAGCTATGACCACTTAACCTCCTATGGAACTGAAAACTCTCGGATTTGATCAGTGGTTTCAGGAAAAAAGGATCGAGGCCCAACGGCCCGACTGCACCGTGGCTCGTGTGACCGCGGTCTACAGGGATAGTTATCTGGTAAGAAATGAAAACAGTGAAATTCTCGCCGAAGCAGCAGGCAGTTTCGTTTACTCTGCCGAGTCGAGCGTTGACCTTCCTTCAGTAGGCGATTGGGCGCTTGTCCAGTACCACAACGCTGAAACGTTTGCCATTATTCATGGCTTGCTTCCGCGGAAATCTTTTTTGCGAAGGAAAACGCCCGGCAAGAAGATCGACTACCAGATGATCGCGGTAAACATAGATTCGGCCCTGATCGTCCAGGCCTGTGATTCCGATTTCAATCTGCGCAGGCTGGAGCGCTACCTGGTGATGGTAAACGAAGGACACATCGAACCGATACTCCTTTTGACGAAAAGCGATCTCGTCAGCCCGGAGAAGCTGGAGGAACGAATAGCAGAGGTGCGTCAAGCAAACATCAGATGCAGAGTCCTTCCACTCAGCAACGTTACGGGCTTCGGAGTGGATCAGGTACGGCAATTACTGGAGCCCGGCAGGACGTATTGCATGGTCGGGTCTTCCGGAGTAGGTAAAACAACGCTCCTGAACCATATCATCGGCCGCGACCTGTTCGAGACGAACACCGTCCGTGCAAGTGACGGGAAAGGCAGACACACGACCACGCAACGCCAGCTGATCGTTCTTGAGCACGGGGCGATGGTGATCGACACGCCCGGCATGAGGGAATTGGGAAATATCGGCGTCAGCTCAGGACTGGAGGAAAGTTTTGCCGATATTTGGAACCTTTCAAAAGACTGCCGTTTTACCGACTGCACGCATACTCAGGAAGCCGGCTGCGCACTCCTCAAGGCAATCGATAACGGCACGTTGCGGCCGGATCGATACCAGAGTTATTTGAAATTGATGAAAGAATCTGAATACAATGAGCTCTCCTACGTTGAAAAACGCAGAAAAGACAAAACATTTGGCCAATTCATCAAGACCGTAAAGAAAGAGCTTAAAAAGAAGGGGAACCATCTCTTGTGATCCTCTTCCCTCTCCCTCCCCACAACGCACAACTAATTTAGATCAATATCGCAGGGGCCCAAAAGAAGTTTTTGCCGGTCAGGAAGAGCGGCAGAGCTCGAAGTACAATATACGATTGATGGAGGGTTAGCTCCTCCGTTACTGTTGTCATTCGTGTGAGGTTCTATCGGATTTCGAACGGCCCGGAGCGTTATTGCCTGCTACAAAAAACACAAATGAAAAAAGGAGGGTTATGCACGCCGCGGTGTAAGCAAGTGATGTCCCGTGCCAGAGGCCCGAAAACCAGCGCGTAAACTGGTCCCCAAGCATCGCCGCGTTGCCGCCATAGAGCTGCAAATCATGGACGTATTTTTTGTTGTAGGCGCCTCCGGCGGGGTACACAAACCCGCCGACGATTTCATACGTCGAATCGCTCGTATCATTCATGGCTGCGAGATATATCAGTACAGCGCTTGCCAAACCAACCAGCAGGATACCCGCACTGGTGAAGTATAACAATGTACGCGGGCTCATGTTTTTTAGCTTCATAATATGCATTTTCATCTTCCAATTTTTTCGCAACTCGAAGCCCTGTGAAAAATCCCTTGCCGCTCGACGTTCCCTCTTTAAGGATCTAATGCGCTGCTCCCCGCTCCTGCTGCGTTCTTTCCACGAGGCTCACGATCATCTGCTGAGCCGCTTCAAAGCCGGCAGCTGCCGAATCGATGCAGAGGTGATAGTTTCTCGCGTCGTACCGGTCGGTATCGGTCATGGTTTTGAGGAACTTCTCCCGCTCCCGGTCCGACTCCTCGATTTCTTCCCTCGCCTGTTCAGCCGAGATCTCATGAAAAGTCCGGAGCCGCTCGACGCGGAAATCCATCGGCGCATGAATAAACACGTTCACCACGTTCGGTCGTCCGCGGAGCATGAAATACCCGCCGCGGCCCACAATGACGGCATTGTATTTCTCCGCAATCGCGGTAATGATCTTCAATTCCGTTTCGAACAGTTCCTGATCGTAAATAGGCTTGCGGGCGGGAGGGACATAGGACGCCTCGGGAGTGCCGTAGACAAAGCTCTTCATGAGACTTTCGATGAAGCCGGTACGGCGCTCCTCGTGCTTGGAGAGCTCGGAAATATCGACGCCGAGTTCCCTGGCCGCCTCGTGCAGGACCTCACGCTCGACGTATTTATAGCCGAGTTTCCGGGCGAGCAGGTGAGCAATATAAGCGCCGCCGCTCGCCATCTGGCGCGAGATGGTGACGACTGTTGTCCGTTTCTCCGGCATAAGCCCCCCTCTACTCCGCAATGATCTCGTCCATTCCCTCTGGCTTTTTGTTCGATTTCAACAGAAAGATAAAGGGCATGGAGATAATGAACAGAACAGTCACGAGCAGAAACATATGATTGTACGCCATCATGCCTGCCTGGCGCATCAGTTCCCCGTCTAGGAGCGTCAGAGCCATTTGTTTGGCCGTTGCCGGATCAGCGCCTTGCGCCTGCATGCCTCCGGACACGGACGATATCCACGCTGAAGTGGCATTGCTGTAATCGGTCACCTTCTCTGCGAGGAGTGCATGATAGGTGGTCATGGATTTCGTGAGTTGGGACGCGGCAACGGCGATGCCGATGCTGCCGAAGACCTGCCGGACGACATTATAGAGACCGGCAGCCGACGTAAGCCTGCTTTTTTCAATTGTGGAGAGCGCCGCGGTGCTCAACGCCACGAAGATCAGTCCGAAGCCCGCTCCCTGCAGCAGCTGCGGGAAAAATACGTCGAAATATCCCATGCTGAGGGACAAACGCGACAACTGGTAAAAAGACACCGCCGTTATGATGAGCCCGGTCCCGATCAGCATCCGCGGTCCCAGCCGATTATATAACTTCCCGCCCACGGGCATGGCAATGGCCATGGCAATGCTTCTCGGCATCTGGATCAACCCGGAATCCAATGCCGGGTAACCGAGGAGCTGCTGCAGGAACATGGGCAACAGGAAGAGGCTGCCCATGAGCCCCATGCCGAGGAAACCGCCGATGAGCGACCCCGAGGCAAAGTTAACGTCCTTCAGGATCCTGAGGTCAACAGCCGGCCTGTTGCAGGTGAGTTCGCGCCAGATGAAGAGAATGATCCCGGCTACGGAAGCGATCATGAGGTAGCGGATCATCGGGGACTCGAACCAGGCTTCCTGCTCCCCTTTTTCCAGCAGGACCTGGAGCGCCCCGAGTCCGATCATCATATAAGAAAGACCGATAAAATCGATCTTGCCTTTTTCCCGCACGAGGTAGGGCGGGTCCTTGATATAGCGCATGACCATAAGCACGTT
>JAJYKN010000146.1 GCA_021788515.1 Nitrospirota bacterium
CGCAAGGATGATTGTGGAGAAGCCGTTTGGCCACGATCTGGTTTCGGCCCAGGATCTGAACCGGATCTTGTTGCGGGCGTTTCCGGAGCAGTCCATCTTCCGCATCGACCACTATCTGGCCAAGGAGACGGTCCAGAACATTCTCATGTTCCGGTTCGCAAACTCCATTTTCGAACCGCTCTGGAACAGGCGATACGTGGACCACGTCCAGATCACGGCAGGCGAGACCGTCGGCGTGGAGCATCGCGCAGGCTACTATGAGCAGGCGGGGGTGATCCGCGACATGTTCCAGAATCACATGTTCCAGCTGCTTTGCCTCATGGCCATGGAGCCGCCGGCCGTGTTTATTGCCGACCGGGTCCAGGACGAGAAGGCAAAAGTCCTGCACTCGGTACGACTGATCGACGCCGGGACGCTGGGCGATCATCTGGTGATCGGGCAGTATGGGAAGGGTACGATCGACAACAGGGCGGTTCCCGGGTACCAGGAAGAGCCGGGCGTAGCCGCGGGCTCCCAGACGCCGACCTATGCGGCCTTAAAAGTCTACATCGATAATTGGCGCTGGCACGGAGTGCCTTTCTATCTTCGGTCCGGCAAGCGGCTTGCCGCCAGAACAACGGAGATCTCCGTTCATTACAAGGACGTGCCGCACTCCATGTTTCCCGACTCGGTAAGCGGCCCCATCGAGCAGAACACCATCGTCCTCAAGATACAGCCCGGTGAAGGCATGAGCCTCGCGTTTCAGACCAAGGAGGCGGGCACGAAAGTCTGCTTGAACCCCGTGGAAATGAAATACGACTATCCGTGCGGCGTTTCGCTCGATGCCTACGAATGGGTGCTCATGGACTGCATGCTCGGCGATCACATGCTGTTCATGCGCGAAGACAGCGTGGAGCTTGCCTGGTCGATCCTCACTCCCGTGCTCGACGCGCTCGAATCGGGGAAGGTCGTGCCGCTCACGCGGTACGCAGCCGGCACCGACGGCCCGACCGAGGCCCTGCGCCTGCTCCGTAAAGACGGCCGGTCGTGGAGGCCTTTGTGAAGGCCGATCCGGCCGTCCGGGTCTCGGTGTTCGACGACCTTGAAGCGCTGAGCCGTGCTGCAGCTGATTTATTTCTTTCGGTCGCGAGTGATGCCATTGCCCTCAGGGGAAGGTTTAGCGTTGCACTTTCCGGCGGTTCTACGCCGCGGCGCCTGTACACGCTCCTTGCTTCCTCTGCATATCAGAACAGAGTCGATTGGCCCCATGTCCACCTGTTCTGGGCAGACGAACGTTGCGTCCCCCCTGATCATCGTGCCAGTAATTTCAAGCTGCTTTCCGACACGCTGCTGGGGCGCGTTTTTGTGCCGGAAAAAAACATTCACCGGATGCACGGAGAAGCGGATGCCGAGGAAGCTGCCCGGGAATACGAGAATCAGCTCTCACATTTTTTCGGATCAAGCTCCCTGCCCGCCTTCGACCTCATCATGCTCGGCGTGGGCGAGGACGGTCATACGGCGTCGCTCTTTCCGGGTTTTCCGGCTGTCCGGGAAAAAAAGCGCATGGTCGTTCCGGTGTATCTCGACAAGCCGAACATCGACCGGATCACGCTGACGCTTCCCGTCATTAATCATGCCGACCGCGTGCTTTTCCTGGCCGCAGGAAAGGCCAAAGCGGGCATGATCCATCATATCCTGGACGAGGGCAATTCCCGCGAATATCCGGCAGGGCTGGTTTGTCCCGAGTCAGGCACGATTACCTGGTTTCTCGATCAGGAAGCTGCCGGGAAGTCATGAAGCCGGTCAAATCTCTTTCTCGGGAAAGTGTTGTGAAGCCGCAGGAGGCGTTCTTTTTTATGCTATGATTACATCTATACCACGGGAAAGGAGGTGAAACAGGATGAAGAAGCCTTTAAGCAAGGATGCGCTTGCCAAAGAAGCGGCGTATTGGACGGTGCTGAAACAGCTGGCGAAGCAGAATCCTGGTACCGTATGCCGCAAATGAAAGGGCTGAAAAAGCTAAAGTTGCTGGTCAGCAACGACGCAAAGGCAGCCCGATAGAGCTGGCGTTCAGCGTTCTGCGGCGCCAGCTCTATTGCTTCACTGATCATGGCGGCCCGAAAGCCAACGGTATCTGCATCGCAGGCT
Source organism: Nitrospirota bacterium (assembly GCA_021788515.1). Lineage (GTDB taxonomy): Bacteria > Nitrospirota > UBA9217 > UBA9217 > UBA9217 > JAJYKN01. Next base: position 2,128 of record JAJYKN010000146.1, read on the forward strand.
TTTATTATTTCATCATCTCTATGGCAACCACAAAACCCTTCGAATTTTTTGTTCAATGGCATCTCACGGAAAGCTGCAACCTCTCGTGCAGGCACTGTTACCAGGGCGAGCGGAGCAGCGAGGAATTGCCGCTCTCCGAGATAGCGCGCGGCGTCAATGAAGTGTCGGACATGATCAGAGACTGGTCCGAGGCGTACGGGGTGGCTTTTTCCTCCAGCATGAACATCACCGGCGGCGAGCCTCTTTTGAGAAAAGACCTCTTCGAGATTCTGGGTGAGATCAAGGGGCGGGGGTTCAAAGTCTATCTGCTTACGAACGGGACGCTGATAAGCCGGGACCGCGCGCGGAAGCTTGCCGCTCTCGGGCTGGACGGGGTTCAGGTAAGCGTGGAAGGACCGGAGCATGTCCATGATGCCATCAGGGGCAAGGGAAGTTTCGCGGCGTCAACAGACGGCATCGAGCGGCTGGTTGACGCGGGGCTGCCGGTGACGCTAAATGTCACGCTGTCGACCATGAATGCCTCGTCAATGAAAAAAATCATCGCTTTCGGTTCGCATTCAGGGGCCTGCCGTATCGGATTTTCGCGGCTTGTTCCCGCCGGGAAAGGCAGGTCCCTGCTCTCACGGATGCTGACGAGGGAACAGGCGCGGGACCTCTATGAAGAACTCTTCGCGCTCGAGCTCAAAGGAATCGAGATCGTGACCGGCGACCCGGTCGCTTCGCAGATGAGGACGAAAACGAAGGTCGATGCCGGAAACGTAGCCGTAAGCGGCTGCTCGGCAGGCGTGGCCGGTTTGACCATTCTTCCCAACGGAAACGTCACGCCCTGCCGGAGACTGCCCCTTGCTCTCGGCAATATTACGAAAGATTCACTCAGGGAGATCTGGTCGATGTCGCCGGTCCTCGGGGCGCTCAGGGACCGGAGCAGGTACAAGGGAAAATGCCGCGTCTGCGGACATTGGGCGCAGTGCCGGGGGTGCCGGGCGATCGCCTACGCCTACTCACGGTCTCGCGGTGAGGACGATTTTCTTGCCGAGGACCCTCAGTGTTTTATCGAGCCGTAAGATGATAATTTTGGTACCTCAAAAATTGCAGAAGAGGGCGCGGATAACGACTTATGCCGAGGTGCAGGATTAACGCACGGCTTGGCTCTCTTGTCTCGCTTGCAGAGAAACCCTTTCCCGTTGACAAGGTCATGGTTGTATGCTATCTTTTGACTGTATTTTCGTACGTCGGGTTTTCGAGCCGCTTGTCTTACCAATATTCATTTTATTAATAACAACAGAATAAAGGAGGATTTCATGAAGAGCAGACAGCTTATGTATGTTTTCGTTGTATTACTGATGAGTATCTTCGTTCTCTGGGGCTGCCCCAAGAAAGCAGAAGTGACTTCTGCCCCCGAACCACAGAAGGAAGCAGCGGCGGAACCCGCCAAGGAAGAACCAAAGGTTGAGCAGAAGGCCGAGCCCGCGGCCCAGCCGGAAGCAGCACCGGCGGCAAAGGAAGAACAGCCCCAGGAGAGTGCCGCGGCAGCATCGACAGGACTGGAGTCGATCCACTTTGATTTTGACAAGTCCTTTATTCGCGCCGACGCGAAACCTGTGATGAGGGCGAATGCCGAATGGCTCAAGGCCAACCCCAACGTGAAGATCAGGATCGAAGGGAATTGCGACGAACGGGGAACCAAGGAATACAACCAGGCTCTTGGTCAGCGACGCGCGACGAGCGCGAAAAAATATTTAACCGATCTGGGAATTTCCGCCAAACGGATATCGCTTATCAGTTATGGCAAGGAAAAGCCCATCTGCACCGAGCACAACGAAGACTGCTGGCAGAAAAACCGCAGAGACGATTTTACCAAGGTGACGGAGTAGGACCAAGAAAAATATGAACCGGGGAGGGGGAGAACGCGGGACAGGGGAAGCTTTCCGTCTCGTTTTTCTCCCTCTCTTTGCTTCCCGCTTCCTCGTTTCATACCCTGTATGCAAATAGTTTAGTAACTAAAGGAATAAATGACGGTCAAACAATCGCTAACGATCTTCGGCTTCCTGTTTCTGCTGACTGCCTGTGCTCCTCAGGCTGAACTGGTCAAGACCAGGTCCGACATGACCGATCTGCGCGAAGAGGTGCAAACCGCAATGGTGCGCGTTCAGGAGTTGCAGAAACGCGTCAATCTCCTCGAGGAGAATGTCAAGGGCACGATGGATGTGCAGAAGGTCATGGCCGACTACGGAGCCAAGTCCGACCAGCTCACCACCGATATCCAGCTTGTTCAGGGCAAGCTCGAAGAGAACAACTTCCGCATTGCCGAACTTGCGCAAAAGCTGGACGATCGGAGCGTCAGGATCGCGGAGCTTTCAGCACGGATCGACGAACTCGATGCCAAGATGAAGCTGTTGAGCGCCGGCACGGCGACGGCCCTGACCGGGCAGACCCCGACCACGGCGGCCCGGGCAAAGTCATCCGCCCCGAAGGCCATTGAACCTTCAGAAGCTTATCGCCAGGCGAAAAGCGATTACGACAAGGGGAATTTTGACCTCGCTCTTGCCGGGTTCCAGAATTATGTTGCGCAGTTTCCCGATACCAGCATGACGGACGCGGCGCAGTACTGGATCGGCGAATGCCATTATTCCAAGAGAGAGTTCAGCAAGGCGATTGACGCTTTTCTAAAAGTTATCAAGCGCTATCCCAAGAGCGACAAAGTGGCAGGCGCAAAGCTCAAGATCGGGCTGTCCTACCTGAATGAAAGAAACTATCCCAAGGCAAAAGAATACCTCCGCAAAGTCATCAAGGAACATCCCGCTTCCAACGAGGCTGAAATCGCCAAGGACCGGCTTGCAAAAATAGAGAAATAGCCGGTACGCTCTGATTTTCCGCCCTCCTCTGCGATGTCCCCGCCCTTTCCGCACAATCCTTCTTTCCAGGTATATAATAAATAAGGTGCATGGTTGGCCGCGCGCGTCTCTGCTACAATCAAAATAGAGCTGTCCCAGGACTTTATATTTTGCACGTTATTTAGTAACTAAAAAGAGCATTTAACCACGGATTAACACGGATAAACACCGTTGATTCAAAGTCCTAAGACAAAAACAAGAAACGCCAATTGGGTGAAACTCC
>JAJYKN010000147.1 GCA_021788515.1 Nitrospirota bacterium
CCAGGCCCTGAACAAGTTTCAGCAGGAGGTCGGGGGTCCGCTTACAGGCGGCGACCCGGGAAAAAGATTAATCGAAACATCCGGCAAGGAAGCTGCTTCCTGGCGCCTGAACGTACCGTCCGGCTTTACGCCAAAAGACGGCGAATGGCTCATCGTGCCGGTCCATCACATTTTCGGATCTGAAGAATTAAGCATGCTCTCGCAGGCCATCGTCGGGCGTGCGCAGAAACCTTTTATCGCACTGAACAGCGGGGACGCTGAGCGGCTCAACGTGTCGGACGGCGAAATGATGGAAATAGCGCTCGCCGGGAAAAAGTACCGGTTTGGCGCTAAAATCAAGCCGGAACTACCCGCCGGCACTGCTGGTTTGTATGCAGGCCTTTCGCTGTTTCCCGTTTTCGGAACAACTTATGCTAAACTGAGCAAGGTGTGATTGCATGTCGCCTGACATCATACAACTCATAATTGTCTTCGCCATACTCTTCGTCGTGCTGACCATCGGCGGGCTGTTGATCTGGCTTGAGCGCAGGCTCCTGGGCCTGTGGCAGGACCGGTACGGGCCGAACCGCGTCGGGCCCTTCGGCCTCCTCCAGGTGCTGGCGGACATGATCAAGGTATTCACCAAGGAAGATTGGATCCCGCCCTTTGCGGACAAGGCCGTATTCATCATCGCGCCCGCGGTGATCGTTGCTGTTGTTCTGATGTCGTACACCGTAATTCCTTTTGCTCCGGGCGTGGAAATCGTGGACCTCAACATCGGGCTCCTGTTTTTCCTCGCCATGTCTTCCCTCGGCGTATACAGCGTCGCCCTTGCGGGCTGGGCCTCGGCCAGCAAGTATTCGCTTTTGGGCGGTCTCCGGGCGTCGGCACAGATGCTCTCCTACGAGGTGTTCATGGCCCTGTCGCTCATGGGCGTGGTCATGCTTACCGGCTCCTTTAATTTGCGGGAGATCGTCGAGGCGCAACGCGGCCTCTGGTTCGTGATACCGCAGTTCGTCGGCTTCGTGGTCTTCTTCATCGCCGGCATTGCGGAGACCCATCGCCTGCCTTTCGATCTTCCCGAGGCGGAGAGCGAACTTGTGGCCGGGTACCACTCGGAGTACTCGGGCATGAAGTTCGGCATGTTCTTTGTCGGAGAATATCTCGGCATCACGCTCATCTCGGCGCTGACTGTTGCCTTGTTCTTCGGCGGATGGCTGGGCCCCGTGCTGCCGCCGCTGGTCTGGTTCCTGATCAAGACGTTTGCGTTCATCTGTTTCTTCATTCTGCTTCGGGCGTCGCTTCCCCGTCCGCGGTATGACCAGCTGATGTCGTTCGGATGGAAAGTGATGCTGCCCTTGTCGCTATTGAATCTGGTGGTGACGGGAGCGGTGATTTTAATAAGGAGATAGCCGCAGAGACACGGAGGCACGGAGGAGTCTTGTAAACCTGGGCAGAGAAGTCCGTATCCTCCGTGACTCAGTGCCTCCGTGGCAGGTGCTTACATATATGCTCAGCATTCTTATAACAATCTGGACGGTCTTCATGACCATGTTCCGCAAACGGGCGACGATCCTGTCCCCTGAGGAGAAGCCCTACATCCCTCCCCGGTGGCGCGGGCGCATCATCCTTTCGCGCGATCCCGATGGAGAGGAGCGCTGCGTGGCTTGCTATCTTTGCGCAGTGGCCTGCCCCGTTGACTGCATCTCCCTCCAGGCAACGGAAGACAAGCACGGCAGGCGGTACCCGGAATTCTTCCGGATCAATTTCTCGCGCTGCATCTTCTGCGGATACTGCGAAGAGGCCTGCCCGACCTATGCGATCCAGCTCACGACCGATTACGAGATGAGCGAGTACAAACGGCAGAACCTGATCTACGAAAGGAAAGACCTGCTCATCAGCGGACCGGGGAAATATCATGATTACAACTTCTACCGTGTCTCGGGGCTGTCGATCAAAGGAAAGGACAAGGGCGAGGCGGAGAATGAACAAAAGCCGGTGGACGTGAAAAGTTTGATGCCTTGAACGTCTGCCGCAGAGACACAGGGGCACAGAGCAGGTCTTAAATACGTCGTTTTCATGTTTCTCTGAGTCTCTGAGCCTCCGTGGCAAAAAAGGATTTATGAATCTTCTTTTCTACATATCAGGACTTATAGCCGTCATTTCGACGTTCCTGGTCGTCACCAGGAAGAGCACCGTCCACGCGCTGTTGTACTTGATCGTGTCGCTGCTGGCGGTGGCGCTCATCTTCTTTTCCCTCGGGGCCCCGTTTGTGGCGGCGCTCGAAGTGATCATCTATGCAGGCGCGATCATGGTGCTCTTCGTATTCGTGATCATGATGTTGAACCTCGGAGCACAGTCAGCGCAGCAGGAATCTCAATGGCTGACCCCGGGAATATGGATAGGTCCTTCAATTCTGACCATCATCCTTGCCATAGAACTGATCGTTCTGTTCGCAACCGACCCGGTGAGGCTTTATGCAACGAATATGATCGGCCCAAAACAGGTGGGGATCGCGCTCTTCGGCCCCTATGTTATCGCCGTCGAATTGGCATCCATGCTGCTTCTCGCGGGACTCATTGGAGCGTATCACCTGGGCAGGCCGCATAAGCATTAACATTTCTTGCCACAGAGACACGGAGGCACAAAGGAGATGGAAGATATTGCCATTGATGAATTAAATTCTATTACGGAAAAAATAATAAAATGTGCGATTGAAGTTCATAAGAATCTCGGGCCGGGATTATTGGAATCTATTTATGAAAAGGCCATGTGTCATGAATTAAGCATCGACCGTATAAACTTTTCGAATCAGGTCGTGATTCCGATAATATATAAAGGTGTCACGTTAGGTGAACATAGAATCGACCTGCTCGTTGATAACAAAGTTGTTGTTGAATTCAAAGCTGTTGATAGAACGGACCCGGTATTTAAAGCACAGCTTTTGTCATATCTGAAAATGACAGACAAAAAGTTAGGTCTGCTGATAAATTTTAACGTCCCGGTGTTAAAAAACGGAATACAACGAGTCATCCTCTGAGTCTCTGCGTCTCCGTGGCAGATTTGAAGGGAGTTTACCTTGATCTCGAACATTCCCATGGAACACGGTCTCATTCTTGCCGCGATCCTGTTCGCGCTCGGACTTACCGGCGTGCTCGTGCGCAGGAACATCGTGTTCATGCTGATGTCCGTCGAAGTGATGCTGAATGCCGTGGGCCTCGCCTTTGTGGTCGCCGGTGCGCGCTGGGGTCAGGTTGACGGCCAGATCATGTTCATCTTTATTCTGACCATGGCCGCGGCGGAAGTTTCCGTGGGACTCGCGCTCGTGCTGCAGCTCTACCATAGTTTCAAAACTTTGGATGCCGATGCTGCAAGCACTATGAAAGGATAAGTAGTTTTTATTCAGAATTCAGAACTCAGAGCTCTGAACCTTGAACGTTGAACTATCTTTAAAACCATGAACTATCTTTTTCTCATACCCGCCCTGCCCTTCGCCGGATTCATCATCCTGGCATTGACAGGCCGCCGCCTGCCCAAAAGTGTAACTGCCCTTGTCGGCGCCGGATCCGTAGGGCTATCGGCTCTTATTGCCGTACTTATCGGAATTAACTTCATAACTGCGCCGCCGCAAGATCATGCCTTCACCCGGACGCTCTGGACCTGGATGCAGTTCGATGGATATGCACCGTCGATCTCGTTCACCCTCGATCCGCTTTCCCTGATCATGGTGCTGGTCATCACAATCGTTGGCTTTCTGATCCACCTTTACTCGACCGAGTTCATGTCCGATGACGAGGGCTACAGCCGCTTCTTCGCCTATATGAATCTCTTCGTGGGCTCCATGCTTACCCTCGTCCTTGCCGATAACCTCGTGCTCCTCTACCTTGGATGGGAAGGCGTGGGACTCTGCAGTTATCTCCTGATCGGCTTCTGGTACCGTGACCCCGTAAACGGCAGAGCTGCCCGCAAAGCTTTCATTGTGACCCGCATCGGGGACACGGCAATGGCCATCGGCCTCTTTCTGCTTTTCACGAACCTGGGGACCCTGAACATACAGGACCTGATGCAGGCGGCCCATGCCAAATGGCCGGTCGGTTCCGATACCGCAGTCCTTGCCGCAGCCCTGCTCCTGGGAGGCGCGCTCGGCAAATCCGCCCAGCTGCCTCTCCAGGTCTGGCTCCCTGACGCAATGGCGGGCCCGACGCCGGTCAGCGCCTTGATCCATGCGGCAACCATGGTCACTGCCGGCGTCTATCTCATTGCCCGCACCCACGTTCTGTTCGAGCTTGCGCCCGCGGTTCAGACAGCTGTTGCCGTGATCGGCGCGTTGACATTGCTCATTGCCGGCTTCAGCGCCCTTGCGCAGCGCGACATCAAACGAGTTCTCGCCTATTCGACAATCAGCCAGATCGGCTACATGTTTCTCGCGCTCGGAGTCGGGGCCTGGTCAGCAGCCATGTTCCACTTCATGACCCATGCCTTCTTCAAGGCGCTCCTGTTCCTCGGCGCAGGCGTCGTGATCCTGGCCCAGCATGAAGAGCATGACATGTTCAAAATGGGCGGCCTGCGCAAAAAACTCCCGGCAACGTTCTGGACCTTCCTGATCGGGTCCGCCTCTCTTTCGGCGCTGCCCGTCGTGACCGCCGGTTTCTACAGCAAGGACCTGATCCTCTGGCAGGCATGGTCCTCACCCTCCGGCGGGGCGCTGTTGTGGCTAGCAGGACTTCTGGGCGCGTTCATTACCTCGATCTACACCTTCCGCATGGTCTTCGTCACGTTTTTCGGTGAATCAAAAATGGAAGTGAGTCATCGGCCGGGCTCGCGGATGATCGTGCCGTTGATGATCCTGGCAGTGTTCTCCATCGTCGGCGGGTTCGTGGAAATGCCCGATACGCTCTGCAACGTGGCCCTGTTTTCAGACTTCCTGCAGCCAATATTCCCGGTCCAGGCTGTGCAGCACGCCGGCATCGGTACCGAACTCCTTTTCCAGATCATAGCTTCGCTCGTATCGCTTTCGGGCATATTCGTCGCTTACCTGCTCTATTTCCGGAGCCCGCGGACGGCGGAGAAATTAGCCCTATCCTCTGTTGGCGCGAAAATTGAGCGTTTCTGGTTCTCAGGCTGGGGTTTTGACTGGCTGTATGAGAAGCTGTTCATCAATCCGTTCCTCTGGATAGCGAAAATAAACAAACATGATTTCATCGACTCCGGATATGCAGCAATAGCTTCCCTGAACCGC
>JAJYKN010000148.1 GCA_021788515.1 Nitrospirota bacterium
GAGATCGACCTCATCGCCTTGCATGAGGGGATGGTGGTGTTCGTGGAGGTCAAGACCAGGACCAGCAACGCCTTCGGCGCGCCGGAGCTTGCGGTTACGCCGCAAAAACAGCTGCGCATGGTCAAGGCGGCTTTGGGCTATTTGCGATTCAAGAAACTTCACCAGATGCCGTGCCGGTTTGACGTCGTGGCGATCAATTCGGCTGCGGAAAAAGAAGTGGAGCTCATCCGGAACGCGTTCGAGATGGACCGCACGTACCTCTGAGGGAGTCGGCATGCTGGAAATTCTCAAAAAAGTGTACCTGTTCGAAAGCCTTTCCGTTCATGAACTGGAGAAGATCGAGAAGATCTCCCGGATGGAGGCTTTTGGCAAGGACTCCGTGATCTTCAAGGAAGGCGAGCCCGGAGACCGCTGTTACGTGATCACGAACGGCGACGTACGGATCAGCAAGTTCATCCCGAACATCGGGGAGGAGGCGCTTGCCGTGCTGAAGCCGGGAGACTTTTTCGGCGAGATGGCCCTGATCGACAACTTCCCCCGTTCGGCGCACGCCATCGCCAATACCGATGTCGCGCTCCTCGCCATCAGCAAGACCGACCTGGACAAGATCCTCATCATGGACCGTGAACTGGGCTACAAGCTGCTCTGGGCGTTCACGAAAACGCTTTCGAAGCGTTTGCGCGAAACGAACGAAAAATTGACGGGCTTCCTCGCCATGTCCGGAGGGTTTTGACCGATAAGCTGTTGTCAGTGCTCGTGCCAAGTGGTATAGTGATCTGGCCCCAGGTAGTCGTTCCCCGATAAGGCTCAGTGACAAAGAAATCTCACAAAATAGGAATGATCAGCCTCGGCTGTCCCAAGAACCAGGTGGATGCCGAGCAGATGCTCGGCGTGCTCGCGGGCTCCGGCTTCGAGATCACGAATGATCAGCGCGAGGCCGACGTCATCGTTGTAAACACCTGCGGGTTCATCGAGTCCGCCAAGGCGGAGTCCATCGAGGCGATCCTCGACGCCGCAAAGATGAAGACCGAGGGGAGCTGTACCAAGGTCATCATCGCGGGCTGCCTGGCCCAGCGGTACAAAGAAGACCTTTTAAAGGAACTTCCCGAGGCCGATGCCGTGATCGGCACGGGTGAGATCGGCCGGATTGGCGAGATCTGTACGCAGGTGCTCGGCAGGAAAGAACAGGTCTTCGACGTATCAGAGCCGACGATGGTCTACGGCCTGCCGCGCCTGAGCACGACGCCGGCGCATTACCGGTACCTCAAGATCGCCGAGGGCTGCAGTAACCGGTGTTCCTATTGCGCCATACCGATCATTCGCGGGAACTTCAAAAGCAGGCCCGCAGCGTCGATTGTGGACGAGGCGCGCCGTCTGGTGCATGCAGGGGCGAAGGAGCTTATTCTTCTGGCCCAGGATTCGACGGCCTATCGCGACAACGACATCGATCTTGCGGGGCTTCTTACACAATTGGCCCATATCCGGGGCATAGCGTGGGTGCGGCTCATGTACGCCTATCCCGGCAGGATCAGCAAAGAGCTTATGGCCGTGATGGCTGATGAAGAAAAGATCTGCAAGTACCTCGACATCCCGATCCAGCATTTTGACGACAAGGTGCTTGGCGCCATGAACCGCCGCGGCACGACCGAGGACATCAGGAAAACGATCGAGCAGCTCCGAAAGCGGGTCCCGGGCATTGCGCTCAGGACGTCGCTGATCGTGGGCTTTCCCGGCGAGACCGAAGCGGCGTTCAAGCGGCTTCTCGCCTACGTCAAGGAGGCGGAGTTCGAGCATTTGGGCGTGTTCACCTATTCCCCGGAGGAAGGGACAGGGGCGTACGGTCTCAAACAGACCGTGCCGGATGACGTTGCCAGGGACCGCTCTGCGACGATCATGAAGGCCCAGGCAAAGATTTCTCTCAAGAAGAACCGCGCTCTCATCGGCTCGCGCCGGCGCGTGCTCGTGGACGGGATGGAGGACATGGCGCTGCTCGGCAGGCTCCAGACCCAGGCGCCGGAGATCGACGGCCTGGTGTATCTGTCCGAGACCGAGGCCGGACCGGGCGAGTTCGTGGAGGTTACGATCACCGATGCCGCTGAGTATGATCTCATGGCTACAAGCGGAATAGAAATAACTTTGCCACAGAGGGCACCGGGAACACAGAGAAGTGCAACAAAAGCAATTGGACGCGGATTGATGGGGAAAACCTGAGCAGGCATTTCCTTTTTTTAACTACGTTCGGACTTCTTTTCGAGTTATCGGTGTGAAACTGGTTTGATTTTTCTCTGTGTCCTCTGTGATCTCTGTGGCTAAAACTAAGTAAATCGAAAGGGACTTTATGGATACCAACAATCAATCAACAGATGCGACAAACAGCGAAGAGAGCTTTGCGGACATGTTCGAGAAGAGTTTTAAAAAGCAGGGCAAGCTTGAAACCGGCCAGATGGTCGAGGCCGCGGTCGTGAAGATATCGGCGGAGTGGATCTTCCTCGATCTCGGCGGAAAAGGCGAGGGGTATCTGGACAAAAAGGAAATGATGACCGAAACGGGGGAGCTCAAGGTCAAGGAAGGCGATATCGTCCGCGCTTACTTCGTTTCCGCGGAAAATAATGAAATGCACTTTACCACCAAGGTGGGATCGGGGCCGGGCAAGCAGAGTCAGCTTGAAGACGCCTGGCGGAACGGCATTCCCGTGGAGGGCACGGTGGTCAAAGAGATGAAGGGCGGGTACGAGATCAAGATCGCGGGCACCGTGCGCGCATTCTGCCCTTTTTCCCAGATGGGACTGCGACGGGACGAACAGCCCGCCGACTCCATCGGCCGCGCACTGTCCTTCAAGATCATTGAATTTGCCGAAGGCGGAAGGAACATCGTGGTGTCCCGGAAACCGATCCTGGAAAAGGAACGGCAGGGAAAATTCGAGGAATTGAAGGCAACGCTGAAAGAGGGAGCGAAAGTTACGGGCAAAGTAACGTCGATCCAGAAATTCGGCGCTTTTGTCGATATCGGCGGCATCGAGGGACTGCTGCCGATCTCCGAGCTCGCCTGGACCAGGACCGGGAAGGTCGGCGATATTCTTTCCGCGGGCCAGACGGTCGAAGTGATCATCAAGAAGCTGGACTGGGAGCAGAACCGGTTCTCCTTCAGCCTGAAGGACGCTTTGCCCGATCCCTGGGAGAATGTTGCGGCGGCCTTCCCCATCGGCTCCTATCACATTGGCACGGTTTCCCGGCTCGCGCCCTTCGGCGCCTTCGTGGCCCTGAAAGAAGGCGTGGACGGGCTTATCCATATCTCGAAATTAGGGGCCGGCAAGAGGATCAGCCACCCCAAGGAAGTGGTCAAGGAAGGCCAGACCGTCGAGGTGAAGGTCGAGGCCGTCGACGCGGCCCAGAGAAAGCTTTCGCTTTCCCTGGCCGAAGTGAGCCGCGCGGAAGAGGAAGATGCCGCCTCCTTGAAGGACTATCAGCAGCAGACAAAGGACGCGCCGCAGAACATGGGGTCCTTGGGCGATCTTTTGAAGTCAAAGATGGAGCAGAAGGAAAAGTAGCAGCCTCAATCGAATAAAGCAGGCGACCGCTGTCAATCCGGCAGCGGTTTTTTTTTGTAAATACGCAAATAATGGCTACGCTGCAAACTGCAATGTTGTTTAGTCTATATTTGCAGCTATGTAAAATTTTACACAGTTAGCCGGTTTGTTGCCTAATACTTCCCTCCTTAAGTGACTTCATGTTACTGCTAAGATGCTGATAATCCAACAATTTAGCGCCAATGCTTAACGAGATGGGGAATGGAATAAAAAATGCAACTTTTTGCTCCTAGTTATGATAAAATATCATAGCATAAGCATAAAGTATTAGGGATCCTGAATATTATTTATGCCCTAGTTGTTGTAAACGAGAAGGAGATATTATTATGATGTCCGGCACAATCAACAGTGAACGAGTCCTCGTGAGCGTAGCATTGATGTTTGTTCTGCTCTTGTTATCGCCGGTCCAACCTTCCCAGGCCGCGGAGATGTCGGATTACTGCATCACGCCGCCCTACATCGGCGCCCAGATCGAGCCGAACCTGTTGCTCATGATCGACAATTCTGCCAGCATGTACGACCTGGCCTGGACGGACACGTCGAATTACTACTGCGCCAATGCCGCGAATACTTCCTGCACCTATGGATCGACCTGTTCCGGCACTGCCTACTGCCTGGCAAGCACTACAACTACCACTACAACCACAACGCCCACACCTGTACAGTGTCTCATAAACGGCACTTATTCTGATGCTGTCTGCAGTGCTATTGTCCCGCTTGACACCTGCTTGACTAACGGCAGCAAGAAAGGTCAATGCAAAAACGCAAAAACGGTCACGACCACGGTCACCGTTTCGCCCATCTCCTGCACGCAGGATTCCGATTGCAGCTCACATACCGCAAATGATACCTGCAATAACAAGTGCACGGTCACGCACTCCTGCTACGATAATACCTACAGCAGCTTGAATTCCTATGTCGGTTATTTCACTGCAACCGATGCGAGCAATAACGCGGTCTTCTATTCCTACGATGCTACGAACGGAAAATTCACGACCGATGTTCTGCCCGTCACGTGCGCCTATTCAAATACCGGTGGAGGGGCGCCTACGTCGTCCACCTATGTGTGCGTGAATACGTCAGGCACGGGCACGGCAGAGGCTGTAACGGAGTTCGCTGCGAGCGGCAATTTTTTGAACTGGCTGACTGCTTCAAAGTTCGATATCGAAAAACAGATACTGACCGGCGGAAAATACGATACCACAAACCAGCTCCTCATCGCCGAGTCCCGCGGATGCTCAGGCCGGAAGTTCATCAAGACGGCGCCGGGCATGCCGGATATCACCTTTGCCATCAGGGGCGGGGGCTGGGATTGGCTCGACAAGATCACGAACCAGGCCACGGAATACGGCACGACGCACATCGAGGTTTACAAAGGGACGTATGATGCAGCGGACTGCGCCGCGGCGGTAAACGACTGGATGCACATCAATACCACGAACCTCGGCACAGTGCAGAACGACACCAAGAATTGCGCCGGCACCACTTCGACATCGCAGATCGCGTTCAACCAGAGTATCCACGATTGCTACTGGTACTATAACGGTCACGGGCTGAGTAATTTGAACCCCATTGAGAATTCCTGCGTAAGCGATTGGAACATCATCAGCGCCCCGAGCATTTCGAGT
>JAJYKN010000149.1 GCA_021788515.1 Nitrospirota bacterium
ATGTAGGAACGATAGCTGTATGACATAGTGGGCACAAGACGCGCGGCATTCCTCGTCGAGCGGCAAGACGCAGCTCAAGTCGCAGCTCGCTAATAACCCTGGGGTTGTTCTGCAAATAACGGCCAGAGGGAACTATTTCATTGCTCTCAACATCGAGAACTTCTTCTATCTGAGGATCATCTACAATCGCAAGAGGCTGCTTCATGTTGCGCCTTAATATTCATCCTGCCTTTTTCGTGAACGGCAACACCTTCGCCCCTGTCTTGAGACCGTCCAGATAATCGCCCCACTGCTGCATCATCTTCTTCCGCTCTTCGAGGTGCGCGGTCCTGTTATATGCCCTGCCGTTCGGATCGCGCACGGTATGCGCGAGCTGGTGCTCGATGTACTCAACCCGGACGTGGAGGATTTCGTCAAGGATTGTGCGCGCCATTGCCCGGAAACCGTGGCCGGTCATTTCGTCCTTGGTGTATCCCATGCGGCGCAGCGCGGCAAGAATGGCGTTGTTGCTCATCGCCCGCAATGTCGAACGGTGGCTCGGAAATACGTACCGCCCGCTGCCGGTCAGAGGCTTCAACGATTTCAGGATTTCTTTGGCCTGGCGCGACAGCGGTACGATATGAGGCTGTTTCATCTTCATCTTGGGACCGGGGATTGCCCAGACGCCTGCGTCGAGATCCATTTCAGACCATTCGGCATGACGCAGTTCTCCTGGACGCACAAAGAACAACGCGCCAAGCTGCAACGCGCATTTCACAATGAACGAACCGTTATAGCCGTCGATGGCGCGGAGAAGAGCCGCTGCTTCTTTCGGCTCCGTTACCGCCGCGAGGTGAGTCTGTCTTTTCGGGGGCAGCGCCCCTTTCAGGTCTGCTGAGGGATCGCGCTCGGCCCTGCCGGTAGCGATCGCGTAGCGGAAGACTTGTCCGGCGAGAATCTTGATTCGGTGCGCCGTGTCAAGCGTGCCCCTCGACTCCACACGCCGCAGAACGCTTAAAAGTTCAGGCGCCCTCACTTCACCAATGGGCCGGGTTCCCAGCCAGGGGAACACCTCCCGCTCAAGACGCTTCATTAATGTAGCAGCATGGCCAGGGGTCCACCGGTCGTAGAACTTCTCGTGCCATTCCCGCGCAACGACCTCGAAGCTGTTTTCCGTGGCCGCGATGCCCGCCGCCTTCTGCGCCTTGCGGACTTCGCCGGGGTCGCTGCCGTTCGCAACGAGCGTCCTCGCTTCTTCGCGCTTCCTTCTCGCTGCGGCAATGGAAATTTCAGGATAGGAGCCGAAGGACAATAACTTTGGCTTATTAGCGAAGCGATATTTGAAGCGCCAGAGCTTGCCTCCCGTCGGCGTCACAAGGAGAAACAATCCGCCACCGTCAAAAAGAGTGACCTGCTTCTGCTGCGGTTTTGCTTTCTTGATTTTCGGATCAGACAGGGGAACAATACGCTTCGGCATAGGCTCCTCTCCTTTTGGGTATACGCACTTTGTTTTGGGTATACGCGACTCGAAATCGTATACCCATAACACCTGGATTTATGCATATCACATCGGACGAGGAAAGGCAAGCAGAATGCGAAAAGCCGCTCTTTTCAAGCGGCTTTTGCACGTTGTGAAGTGTTGTTGGATGTAAAATTGGTGGACGAGAAGGGGATCGAACCCTCGGCCCCCGCATTGCGAACGCGGTGCTCTCCCAGCTGAGCTACTCGCCCACGTCTTGAAAACGGCGTGGAAGCGGCTATAATTTAATCCATCGGCTGAAAGAAATCAAGGGAAAAATCGTGCAACCGGAGCCGGAAGTCTGAAAAAACCGCATTTTCTCACGGTTCCCGTCTCTGTGCTCCTTAAGTTCAATACAGCATGCGGCAGTTATTGACAAATCAGTCCATCTCCGCTATAGTGTGCAGGCTTTAAGAAACAGATTATCGTGAAAGGAGAACCATTCCATGCGTGAAAGACAAAAAGAACTCCGCCGGAGGCGTAAACGCAAAGAAGAGACCCTTCGGTCCAAGAGCCAGGCGGCCAAAGCCGAAGCCGCGGCGAAAAAGGGAAAATAACCCGATGTCTCTCCGGCGTATCCGATCCATTCTCTCGATCTTCCTGCTCGCGCTTCTCGGTTCCAGCATAGTGGTCCCCTACGGTTGCGCGCCGAAACTTCCGCCCGAACCGATTTGGGAAAAGGACGCGCGCGCGCTTCTTGATCAGGCCGACAGCTTGTACGCAAAAAAGCAGTACGATCAGGCGTTAAAGACCGTGGATACGTTTATGTACAGGTATCCCACGAGCCGGAACAGGGACCGGGGGCTGTACCTCATGGGCGAGGTGCATCTTACGCTCCGCGAGTACGACAAAGCTCTTGCCAATTATCAGGAGCTTATTCAGGAGTTTCCCGCATCATCATACATATTGTCCGCCCGGTATAAACTCGGCCAGTGCTACTTCGAACTTAAGGAGTTCGATCTGGCCATTGCCAATCTTGCTGACCGAAGCAGGGTCACCGACCCCGTGCAACTCACGCGCACCGCAGAGATGCTTTCCGCATCTTACCTGGCGAAAAAGAACTATCCAGCCGCAATCAAGGCGCTCACCTATCTCGCCGCGACAAGCCGGAACGAGCAACACAAGGCCGGATACCGGTCACATATCCGGGAAATCGTTGAAAAAAATTTGACGGAAGACGAGCCCAGGGCGCTCGCGGCTGAAGCGGCCTATCCCGCCGATATCGCCCAATTGCGGCTCGCGAGTCTCTTGATCGAGGAGCGGAAGTATCGCGATGCCATCAAGGTCAGCACGGATTTTCTCGGCAAGTACCCCACCCATCCGGAGAAGACCCGTGCCGAAATGCTCTTAAACGAGGCCACGACCAAGCTTTCCGCGCCGCGGTACACGCTGGGAGTGCTCATACCGCAGTCCGGCCAGCTTGCCTTTTTCGGAGACCGGGTGCTGAAGGGCATCCAGCTGGCGGTGCATAATTACAACCTCCAGGACCCGGACAACCGCGTCGAGCTCTTGGTCAAGGACACCGAGGGCTCTCCGGAAAAAGCCGTTGCCGCGCTCGATGAACTCGCATCCAAGGGCGTCGTGGCGGCTATCGGCCCCCTGTTGACCAAGGAAACGGAAGCCATCGTCCCCGAGCTGGAAAAACTCAAAATCCCGGTGATCACTCCCGCAGCTTCCGGAGAAGGGATCGGCAAGCTCAGTCCCTGGTTGTTCAGGAACGCGCTCACCAATGACGGCCAGGCCGCTGCTGCGGCGCAATACGCGCTCGGGCAGAATTTGAAGAAATTCGTGATTCTTTATCCCGATGATGCCTACGGAAAGGACCTGGCGTGGCTCTTTGCCAAGGACCTGGAGCAAAAGGCCGAAATTCTGGCAACGGTCTCCTATCCGTCGGATGCGAAGGACTTCGGCCCGTCTATTCGGAAAGTAATGGAAATCGACCTTCGCTCCCGGAAAATTCCGATTCCCGATGATGATGCGGAACGGAAAAAGCTGTTTGAGGACTATACGCCGAGTTTCGACGCGCTCTACCTTCCCGGCTATGCCGAGCAGGTCGGCCTGCTGATTCCCCAGCTCGCTTTTTATAACATCACCGGCGTGGCCCTGATCGGTTCGAACAACTGGCACTCCCCGGACCTGCTCGATCGCGCTCAGCGTTATGCCAACGGCGCGGTGTTCGTCGACGGGTTTTTCCCGGAGAGCGACGATCCAACGATCAAGCCCATCTGGGACGCCTATCGATCAGCGTACAACGAAGAGCCGGATATTCTTGCAGCCCAGGCCTATGATGCCGCGGCAATGGTTTTCTCGCTCCTTAAGGAGCACAAGGACACGCCCCTGGCAGTCAGGGACGGATTGCTGGCTCTCAAGGATTATCACGGCGTTTCCGGCGACATCACCTTTCCCGGCAATGGAGAGGCGCAGAAGAAGCTCTTCCTGATCAAGGTCCAGGACGGGAAATTCGTTTCCGCCGGCAGCGTAAAAGAATGACCTTCCCTGTTTTTTCTTGACAAGGCCCGGCATTTTCTTTTAGTATCAATTTTCGTTTCAGCATCGACTACACGGGGAAACATCATGGACGAACTCAATACCATACAAAAGATCGTGGTCATGGCCCCGCCGCTTATCTTCGCCATCGTGCTGCACGAAGTTGCCCACGGCTGGATCGCGAACAAACTCGGCGACCATACGGCGCGGGACATGGGCAGGCTGACGCTGAACCCCATCCCGCACATCGACCTCTTCGGCACCATTATCATGCCGCTTCTCCTCTTTTTCCTTACGAGCGGCAGGATGGTGTTCGGCTACGCCAAACCGGTCCCGATCAATCCCTATAATTTCAAGGACCCGAAAAAGGGCATGGCGCTCTCGTCCCTGGCCGGCCCCGGCGTCAACATCATCATGGCAATTTGCTTCTCATTCCTGCTGCGGGTCGTCATGCCCGCGCTGGAAGGCTCGTTGCCGAAGCAGTCCTGGGACTTGTTCAGCATGCCTCTTGCCCTCATGTTCGGCTACGGCGTTGTCATCAACGTCGTTCTTGCCGTGTTGAACATGATTCCTATTCCGCCGCTCGATGGAAGCCGGGTCGTGTACTGGCTCCTTCCGAACCGGCAAGCGGCCCTGTACTACCGCCTGGAACCCTACGGTATGCTCATCCTCATGCTTCTCATCGGGTTTGGCGTGCTCGGAAGGATCATGACGCCGATTATCCGCCCGCTCCTTACGCTGCTTCTGGGTGGGGATATAATGTAAAGCAGGAGACGGAAGACAGAGGCCAGAAGTCAGAAGAGAGACTCAATTGCTTTAATCTGTCGTCTGTCATCTGACTTCTAAAAAAGGACTTTTTATGGCTAAGCAAAGAGTGCTCAGCGGCATGCAGCCGAGCGGGTTCCTGCACCTCGGAAACCTCATGGGCGCACTCGACAACTGGCGGAAGCTGCAGGACCAGTACGAGTGCTACTATTTCATCGCCGACTGGCATGCGCTTACCACGAACTACGCCGACACGTCCAAAATCCGCACCTATATCCAAGAGATGGTGATCGACTGGCTCGCGGCAGGGCTCGATCCCGAAAAGGCAGTCCTGTTCCGGCAGTCACTGGTGCCCGAGCATGCCGTCCTCCATGTGCTTTTGTCCATGTCCACGCCCCTTCCCTGGCTCGAACGCGTGCCCACGTACAAGGAAAAGATCGAGCAGATCCAGGAC
>JAJYKN010000150.1 GCA_021788515.1 Nitrospirota bacterium
TGCCCCTATCGGCAATTTCAGGGATATCTTCCTGCGGTTGGTTCTCCTGACGTTCCTGATTGCGGTGTTCCTCAGTCTCATCCAGATCAGGAGGAGCCTGGTCCCCATCGAGCTGCTCCGTGAGGCAACCCGGAAGTTTGGGGAGAAGAAGTTTGAAAGCCGGGTAACGATAAGGACCAACGACGAATTTGAAGAGTTGGGCGGGTCGTTCAATGAGATGGCTGCGAGTCTTGAAAACTATCTTCAAATTATCAGGAAATCCTCGGAGGAACTGCGGGAGGCGAACAAGAAGCTGAAGACCCTGGACAAGCTGAAGTCGAACCTGGTGACAACCGTGTCGCACGAGCTGCGCACGCCGCTCACAGCCATCAAGGCAAATGCCGAACTGATCCTGATGAAGCCCGAACTGCACGCCGAAAAGAAGCTCAGGCTCCTCAGGATTATCAACGACGAAAGCGACCGCCTGGGCAGGCTGATCAGCGACGTGCTGGACCTTTCGCGCATCGAAGCGGGCACCGTCCGATGGAACTCTCAGCAGGTTTTCCTCAAAGATGTCATTCCGCTCTCCGTGGAAACGGTCCTCCCGCTGGCGCAGAACAAGGGGATCCATCTCACGACCACGCTCGCCGAAACGCTGCCAGCGATCCTCGGCGACAAAGACAGGCTGGTCCAGCTCGTCACAAATTTGCTGTCCAATGCCGTCAAATTTACGTCTTCCGGCGGGTCCGTCACCATCAATGCTCACCAGGAGCAGACGCCTCTTCCGCGCCTCGTGGTTGCGATCTCCGACACGGGCGTCGGCATCCCGCCCGAGGACCTCACGCTCATCTTCGACACGTTCTACCGCTCAAGTCATCCCCTGATGGACCATACCGAGGGCACCGGCTTCGGCCTTACCATCGCCCGCCAGATCGTGAAGAATCTCGGAGGTGAAATCTGGGCGACCAGCACCCGGGGCTCCGGCAGCACCTTCTTTTTTACCCTTCCCCTTGCCGGCAACGCCCGGGCCGGAGGGAAGAACCCATGAACCTGCTGAGATCCCTGAAAGGAAAACGTGCTTTTTTCCGCAGCAAAGTCGCGCGGCGCATCTTTGTGCTGTTTATCCTCTGCACACTCATCCCCTTGAGCGCACTTGCTTATTTTGCCTTTAGCCAGGTAACGAAAAACCTTTACTCGCAGGCCAATGAAGACCTTCACGTTGCAAGCAAGACCGCGGGCATGCTGACCTTCCAGCACCTGCAATTTCTGGAGACCGACCTCGGCATGGTAGGCGCAATTCCCGGGCAGGGGGAGAGCGAACGGATGGCCCTCTCGTTTCCCGGGCTCCGGGAAAGACTCCGCGTCCAATTCAAAAGTATCGTTTTGACGAACGGCACTGGCCGCACAAAAATTCTTTTGGGAAAGATGCCGGTAATCCCGCAACTGACAAAGGATGAGCAAGACTATGTTCATACCGGCAAGACACTTGTCCTCACCCGTCTTGTCGCTGAAAAACATGTCCGTATCTATATGGTGAAAACCGTCTCCCCTTTGCACGCGTCCCGGGATCTTATGTGCGCTGAAATTAATCTTAACTATTTGTGGGGTGGCGAAGGTTTTCTGTCTCCGCAGACAGAACTCTTCGTGCTCGATCAATCCAGGAACGTGCTGTTTTCCTCGTTTCCCGAATACACCCCCTTGCAGGAAATACAGAACGCGATGCAGAAGGACCCTTCCATAGGGAGATTTACCTGGGACTACGGGAACAAGTCATATCTGGCAAGTTACTGGAACTTATTCATGGTCCCCCAGTTCCATGCGAACTGGATCATGGTGCAAAGCCAGGCAAAAACCGATATTCTTGCCCCTATCGGCAATTTCAGGGATATCTTTCTGTTCTTGGTTCTTCTGACGTTCCTGACTGCGGTGTTCCTCAGTCTTATCCAGATCAGGAGGAGCCTGGTCCCCATCGAGCTGCTCCGTGAGGCAACCCGGAAGTTTGGGGAGAAGAAGTTTGAAAGCCGGGTAACGATAAGAACCAACGACGAATTTGAGGAATTGGGCGGGTCATTCAATGAGATGGCTGCAGGTCTTGAAAACTATCTTCAAATCATGACAACATTGAACCGCATCGGGTTGGCCCTATCCGCAGAAAAGAGCAATAAGCGCCTGCTGGAACTCATTTTGCTCGGGGCGAAAACTATTACCCATGCCGACGGATGCGCCTTCTACGCCGTGACGGAGGAGAAACAATTAAAACTTTCGGCCATGCATGTTGATTCTATCAACCTGGTGATCGACCATGCCGGGGATATGGTGATCCCTCTTTACGATGCGGAGGGAAAACCGGACACGCGGACGGCGCTGGCATTTTCAAAACTCAAAGATGTCACGGTCAATATTCCCGATATCGATCTTTCGCAGGACTTTGACTTTTCCGGCACCCGGGATTTCGACAAGAGAATCGGGTACCGGTCCCGTTCGCTTCTCTGCGTTCCCGTGAAGAACCACGAAAACAAGGCCATGGGCGTTCTCCTCCTTATCAACGCACAAGACAGGATTTCCCGGACGTCCGTGCCTTTCTCGGAGGAAGATCAGCGTCTGCTGGAGACCCTTGCTTCCCAGGCCGCCGTGGCATTGTCAAAGAATAAATTGATCGAAGACTTCTCGGCCCTCTTCGACTCGCTGGTCGAACTCCTCGCCACGGCGATTGACAAAAAATCCCCCTACACCGGCAGTCACTGCAGACGTGTTCCCGAGCTGACCATGATGCTCGCAGAAGCGGTTTCCGGCAAAAAGGAAGGCGTCTGCCGTGACTTGACGTTATCCGAGGAAGAGCTCCATGAATTGAAAATAGCCGCGCTCTTGCACGACTGCGGCAAGGTGAGCACCCCTGTGCACATATCGGACAAGGCAACGAGGCTGGAGACCATTTTTGACCGGATACACTTGATCAATGCGCGCTTTGAGGTGGTTAAGCGCGATGCGCAAATTGCTTTTTTACAAAATCGCCGCGACGCATCCTCGCCAGGAAGCGCAAAAGATCTTGTGGCGAAACAAGAGGCGTTTGAAAAGAGGTTGGAGGAAATTGAGCGGGACAAAGATTTCGTGCGAACCTGCAACAGCGGTGGAACCGTTATGGATGAAGACCGGAAAGCGGGGATAGAGCGCATTGCTCTCAACTATCGGTGGATCAATGCTGACGGCAAGGAAGAATCCGTTCTGTCTGAGGCAGATAAATATATGCTTACGTCCAGCGCCCGGGGCACCCTTACCCCGGCTGAGCGGGCAATCATTAACCAGCATGTGGAGACCACGATTAAAATGCTGGAATCCTTGCCCTATCCAAAATCGCTGCGCAACGTACCGGCCTACGCGCAGGCGCATCACGAACGGATGGACGGGAAAGGCTATCCAAAGGGGCTCACGAAAAAGGAAATCCCCCTGCAAGGGAGAATCATCGCCATTGCGGACATCTTTGAGGCAATGACCGCGCGAGACCGTCCCTATAAAAAAGGAAAGACGCTCATGGAAGCCCTGTGCGAGCTGGGTTCCATGAAGCAGGAAGGACATATCGACCCGGATCTTTTCAACGTATTTATCAATGAAAAAGTATACCTGCGCTATGCCGAGAAATATCTCTCTCCGGCACAGCTTGATGAGGTCGTGCTCTCCCGGATACCGGGATACGCGCCGCCTTCGGAATAACTCGTCCGCGATGCGTCAGCGTTCCAGAGGGCGAGACGCTCCAAATAAACCCTCCGTTCGTGGCGGCTTGTGAGCTTGCCGAACAATCGAACCCTTTTGAACTCTTTTCCACCT
This sequence comes from Nitrospirota bacterium, assembly GCA_021788515.1. Lineage (GTDB taxonomy): Bacteria > Nitrospirota > UBA9217 > UBA9217 > UBA9217 > JAJYKN01. The sequence goes on from JAJYKN010000150.1 coordinate 3,802, forward strand.
TACCCCCGGATCCGGGCCCGTTCGTACTGGACAGGCCAGGGCACATCAGCCTTCAAAACGCGCGCAGCCATCAGGGGCCAATAGGGGTTTCGCAGCATTTCGCGCGCCAGGATAACCGCATCGGCGAGGCCCGTGGCAACGATCTGCTCGGCCTGTACAGGCTCGGTGATCAGCCCGACCGTTGCCGTGGCCATGCCCGCCTGCTGGCGGACCGCCGTGGCAAAGGGCGTCTGGTAACCCGGTCCCGCAGGGATGGCGGTCTCGGGCAGCAGCACCATGCCGCCGCTCGAACAGTCGATGAGGTCAATGCCAATGTCTTTGAGGCGCCGGCTCAGTTCCACGGTCTGTCCCAGGTCCCAACCTCCCTCCACCCAGTCAGTCGCGGAGACGCGAACGAAGACCGGCCATTTCGCGGGCCAGATGTCGCGGACCGCGCGCGCCACGGCAAGGGGAAAGCGCATGCGATTTTCCAGACTGCCGCCGAATTCATCGGTTCTGCGATTCGAGATCGGGCTCAGGAACTGATGCAGGAGATACCCGTGGGCCATGTGGATCTCCACGACCTCGAAGCCGGCCCGGAGGGCCCGCGCTGCCCCGTCGCTGAACTGTTTGCGAATAATTTCCCCGTCTTCGGCGGTGATTTCGCGCGGCACGGGATGGGTGGGAGAGAACGGGATCGGGCTCGGCGCTATTGGCGTCCATCCGCGCTTGTCCGGCCCCAAGGGTCCTCCCCCGCGCCAGGGGGCGTCTGTTGAGGCTTTGCGTCCTGCATGGGCGAGCTGTATGCCGGCAGCAGCGCCCTGCGCGCGGATGAACTCTGTGATCCGTGCAAAGGCCTCTGCATGGCTGTCGCTCCAGATGCCGCTGTCGTCAGGGCTGATCCTGCCCTCGGGGCTCACCGCAGTCGCCTCGACCATGACCAGGCCCGCGCCGCCAACAGCCCGGCTCCCCAGGTGCACAAGGTGCCAGTCCGTAGGTATGCCGTCATGGCTCGAATACTGGCACATGGGCGAAACGAAGATGCGGTTCCTTATTCTCAGGTCACGCAATTTCAAAGGAGAAAATAACCGGCTCATAAAAAATCCTCCTGATAATAAAGTACGGCCTTTTGCCTCTTGCTGGAAAGACTAAAATGGATAAAAAAATTATAGCACGGGCTTTGCCCGGGAGCGTATCAGCGGCCTGAAACGAGAGTGGCTGCAAGGGTGCCCAGGGATCCTCTTCCCGGCGCCGATATTCCTCACGGTTTCCGATTTCTTCGTTCCCTAATTCCGCGATAGAAAAAGCAAAGAGCAATAAAAAAACCTTGCTGGCCGCTCAGAGAGCGGGGATAAAAGGATTGCCGCCAAGCAAATCCTTTCACCAACAAGGTGGGAT
>JAJYKN010000151.1 GCA_021788515.1 Nitrospirota bacterium
TCCAGCGGTTTTAAAGCGCTCCCCTATCATGCGGGCTTGTCCGCGGAAGAACGGGAGAAAAACCAGGAGGCCTTTAACAAAGACGAGGCGCCGGTGATCGTGGCGACCATCGCCTTCGGCATGGGCATCGACAAGTCGAACGTCCGGTTCGTGGTCCACGCCGATCTCCCCAGGCACATCGAGGCCTATTACCAGGAGACCGGCCGCGCAGGCCGCGACGGGGAACCGGCCCATTGTTTGCTCTATTTTTCCCGGGGGGACATCCCGAAGATCCGGTATTTCATCGACAAGATGGAGGACGAGTCTGAACGCGCCATCGCCATGGAGAAGCTGAACCAGACCGTCCGGTTCGCGTCCCATAACGTCTGCAGGAGAAAACAGCTTTTGTCCTTTTTCGGTGAAGTCTATCCCGAGAATAACTGCGCTGCCTGCGACATCTGCGCCGGCTCGGCAAAGCAGGTGGACATATCCACGGATGCCCGCATCGTGATGTCGGCCGTGGCCAGGACCAGTGAACGCTTCGGCATCGTCCATATCATCGACATCGTGACCGGCGCGGACACGAAGCGAGTCAAAGAACTGGGGCACCACGAGCTCAAGACCTTCGGCGCTGGAAGAGACAAAGACAAAAACCACTGGCGTTTCATCGTGAACGAGCTTTTGGCCCAGGAGCTGATCAGGCAGGACGGAGACCGCTACCCGGTCCTGAAGCTCGCGCCCAAAGGCGCGGCCGTACTCACGGGCAAGGAAGAGGTCTTCGGGCTCAAGCGGGAGGAAATAAAGGCAAAGGAACGGCGACGGAAAGCCGGCGACGAAGGCTCGTTCGACGAAACGCTCTTTGAGCGGCTGCGCCTGGTCCGGAAAAAGATCGCCGAAGCAAGCTGCGTGCCGCCTTATGTCGTCTTTTCCGACAAGACGCTCCATGAGATGTGCAGGCATTTTCCAAAGACCGATTCCGAGATGAGACGGATCAGCGGCGTGGGAGACGTCAAGCTTGAGCGGTACGGAGAAGCGTTTCTTGACGAGATCAGGTCCTATGGTTTATCTCGTCCGGACGCGTCATAAATAAGGAGCGGTTTTTGTACTGGTAAATTAAATTCCAAGCAAAGAGAGAAAGTTATCTCGCGCAAAGCCGCCAAGCTCGCAAAGAAAGCTAAATCATCATTGGTTTAAAGCAAGACTAAGATTTTCTTTGCGGCTTATGCGGCTTTGCGCGGGACGCTTTGCCTCTGCCTTTGGTTCCGCCTTGTCCGGCTCAAGCAACTGCGTGTCCCGGTAAAACGGGGCAGTAGAAAGAATATATGACCTCTATCCTTCAATGCCCCGTCTGCCGAGAGTTTCTGCTACTCTCCGCAGACGGCTATCAATGCTCCAATAATCACACCTTTGATGCCGCCCGCCAGGGGTATGTCAATTTTCTGCTTGCTCACAAGAAACATTCCAAAGAGCCTGGGGACAGCCCGGACATGATCAGGAGCCGGAGGCGGTTTCTGGACCTGGGACTGTACAACAGGGTTTCCGACAACGTGAATGAAGCCATTGCCGGCGCTCTGCCGGGACCTGAAACGGAAGGCGCTTTCGCGATCCTTGACGCAGGCTGCGGGGAAGGGTTTTATCTCAAGCGCCTCAAGGAGTTTCTCTTGCGCGGCCTCGGAAGCCGGAACCCCATTGACTTTTACGGCGTCGACATTTCGAAATTTGCGGTCCACCAGGCCACGCAGCGCGACAAGACGATGAGCTGGTTCGTCGCAAGCATCAATGACCTGCCCTTTGCGGCCTCTTCCTTTGATATCGTTCTGAATATTTTTTCGCCGGCAAACGTTGCCGAATTCTCGCGGATCCTCAAGGAAACGGGGTCTCTCGTGATCGTAAGCCCCGGCCCCCGGCACCTGAACGGTTTGCGGGAGATCATCTATCCGATCGCGCGAGAGCATGCAGCGCCGGATATCGCGGAGCAGGCAGGAGGGCTTCTTGCGCTTTCCACGACAACGAGGGTCAATTACCGAATCGAGCTGAAGAGCAGCGCCGAGGTCATGGACCTCCTGGCAATGACGCCCTACTACTGGAACATTGACCTCGGCACCAAGTCCAAAGTGGAGGCGCTCGACCAGCTGGCTACGGATGTTGATGTGGAGATTCGCGTTTTCAGGAAGCCCAGCCGGTAATGCACCGGCCTGCACTCCCCGGTACCCGTGAAGCAGGAGTAAAAATAAAAAATAATAATCCTTGACTTCCTGACGCCGAAGTGGCATTATATCTTCTAGAAGTTCCGGATGTACTTGTAGGGAAACCACAAAGACAGTTCGACTTTGTGGCTTTTTTTTTGTCCTTTTCCGTCGCTTCAATTCACAAGAAGGAGGTAGCTCATCATGGAGACAGGAACAGTAAAGTGGTTCAATGATTCCAAAGGCTTTGGATTCATAACCCGTGAAAATGGCGGCGATGTGTTCGTTCATTTCGGCGACATTCAGGACAGCGGCTTTAAGTCGTTGGCTGAAGGCCAGCAAGTGCAGTTCGACGTTGTCGACTCACCCAAGGGCCCCAAAGCAGCCAATGTTGTAAAGCTCTAAGCTATTATTGCTTAAACTTTGAAAGGCCCTGATCATTCGGGGCCTTTTTTTCGTCCATTCACTCCACCATCCCTGATTTTACGCACTAAAAAGCAAAGTTCCCCTCATTGACGTTGCCTGTCCACGACGTTGCCTGTCCACCGGGACCGGAAAAACACCACTTGCTATAACGCCGGTAAAGTGCGATAATAATACTTAGAGTTTGACGAGCAAAAAAGCAGGCAAGGCCACAAGGATCTGCGTCTTTGTGGCTTTTTTATTTACATCGAGACAATCCGGAGGGAGCACAATGCGGAATAAACAGAGTTACAGGGAAAAGCAGGAGCTGGAGAGGGTAGCCATGGTCGCCGCCGGTCTGGTGGGAGAGCGCTATTCCGGAGTCTCGAGCATCGAATTTCACATGACCTATTTCCAGCGCGGTTTGCACCCGGTCTTGATGGAGCGCACGCTCAATTTCCTACCTGCGAATTACGCCTGCTTTCACATGAAATGCGTGCAGGAAGGGTGCACGGACGGCGGTTATGATCTGGCTCCGGTGGTTGCGAGCCTTGCGAAATCCCGGAAGAAGTCGACCAAAGGAAAGATCTTTTGTCATGGAACGAACGATACCGTGGGCCACGCCAGCATTTCCTACGAAGTAACCATTCAGTACCAAAAGCCCGGTTCGAAAGCCGGTTAAATAAAAACTCCCGGTTTCGGAACCCCTGCGACGTCAGCCCGGAGACGGAATGAGCTTCTCTATCATCGCATGCAGGGCCGCGGTCTGAATTGGTTTCGTCACATATCCTTTCGCGCCCATTTCCATCCCTTTTTTCGTGTCCTCTTCCTTGCCCTCGGTGCTCACGATGACGATCGGGATGTTGGAATACTTCCCCAGCTCCTTTACTTTCTGCAGAAACTCCAGCCCGCCCATGACCGGCATGTTGATGTCCAGCAGCACCAGATCGATGTCGGGGTGCCGGGCCAGTTCATCCAGGCCGGACTGGCCGTTCTTTGCCGATATGATGGTGCATTTATAGCGCATCAGAGCCATCTTGTACATCTGGTGTATCAGGGCCGAATCGTCAATTACCAAAACCTTTTTCAGCATATTTCCCCCGCGCAATTTTTTTCTCGATGCCGATGACTGCTTCATCGTCGGCATTCGTCGTTCAGGTTGAAGGCCGGACCAGTGCTTTTATCCCGCCGTATCAAGACGAAGAGCTTTTTTTGTCCTTCAGCAGATCGAGAAAACTCTGGATCGTCGTGAGTTTTCTCTCGGAATGCGAGTACAGCTGCGACGAGAACAGTGCCGTGGCTGCGTGGCCGGCCAGCATTGAAAAGAGCTCGTAGTCCACGCCTGTAAGCTCCGGTTTCTGGATGAGCAGTTTATAGATCACGATCGCGCCGATGACGTGCTCCTTGATCTTGAGCGGAATGCAGATCAGCGGGTGGTCATAATCCACGCCTGAGAGCTCGGTGGGATCGCCCTGGCGGTAGTAAGCCTCGCCGGTCTTGGCCGCTGTGCCGATGATGCCCTGGCCGAGCCGGATGCCCGACCGCGCCTCGGGGCCCATCCCCTCCTGCGCCACGATCGAGAGCTCGTTCGTCTTTTCATCGAGCATGAAGATCGAGAATTCCTCGGCGCCGATCAGGTTCATCACGATCTCGAGGATGATCTTGAGGCTCTCGGAGAAGTCCAGCGTGGAATGGAGCTGGTAGCTTGCCACGTAGAGGTTGGCAAGGTTATTGTTCTCCGCCTCGACCTCCACGTACCGGTTTGCAAAATCCTTGTTCTCCTCCTCGACCAGCCGGAACTTGTCGAGCAGGGCGCTGTTCTCCTCTTCCAGGAGCCGGATCTTCTCCGCCAGGGAGCTCACCTGGCCCCCGTCCTCCCTATGGGAAGGCTGGGGCCTGGTTTCGAGCTGGGCGATCTTGAACCTGAGCTTCTCGTTCTCCTTCAGCAGTTCCTGGGTGAACTCCTCGCCCTTTCTGAAAACATTCAGAAAGTCTTCCACCTTTTTTGAAATTGCGCTTCCTTCCGGATCCATTCTTCCTCCTCAGCGGAATCCCCTGGCTGGCCGCAACCATAGGTTCCGTAATTATTGTAGCATATAACTTTTCCTGCCGCGGCGCTTTCGTCAGCGTCATTTTCAGGCCGCGGACCGCGGGCCCCATCGCCGCCGATGAGGGCCGTTGATCCCCGTTGGCGCTTGCCAAAGCAGGCGAACTCCGGTAAGATGCACTAGCTGCCCCGCTTCAATGATTCGTATTGAAGGAAAAAAGTCATGATCCAAAAAATACTCCTCATCACTCCGCCCTTTACGCAGCTCAATACCCCCTATCCCGCATCAGCCTATTTAAAGGGTTTCCTGAAATTGCACGGTCACGACGTGCGCCAGGCTGATTTGGGGATTGAGCTGATCAATGATATTTTTTCCCAAGACGGTTTTTTGCGGCTTTTCTCTTTTGCAAAAAAGAACCGGCCAAAGCTTTCGCAAAATTCTGTTCGTATCCTGCACAATGAAGCAAACTATCTCCAGACCGTTGAGCCGGTGATGAACTTTTTGCACTACCAAG
>JAJYKN010000152.1 GCA_021788515.1 Nitrospirota bacterium
TTAAGATTTTTTCTTTCCATTTTGAGCAGAATTTCATTCGTAACTGACTAACCATAATTACTATAAGCAATCACGGGTAATAATCGCGGCTTCTGTTTCGTTTGGATAAAAATAAGGAGGGGGGGGAATAATGAGCAAGAAAAATTGCTGGGAATACAAAGCTTGCGGCAGAGAAAGCAGCGGTGCAAAAGTTAACGAATTAGGCATCTGCCCGTCTGCAACCGCAAAAAAATATCACGGTGTGCATGGCGGGACGCACGGCGGAAGGGCATGTTGGGTCGTCGCAGGCACGTATTGCAACGGCAAGACGCAGGGTACGTTCGCACATAAACACATTGACTGCTTTAAATGCGATTTCTATGAGTATGTCAAGAAAGCCGAAAAAGGACAATTTATCCTGACGGCAAATTTGCTTAAAAAATAGCGAACGGATACGCTTGATATACTAAAGGCAACGAACCTTGAGACGTTAAAGGGAAATAGTTGCTAATCTTCGCCGATGTCGAATTTCACCGAAAGAAACCCCATGATATCCTTGAGCGATATAATGCCGATCAGTTGGTCTGCATCGGCGACCATGAGCCTGCTGTTGCCCGTTCTGCTCATGATCGAAAGGGCTTTTAATGCATCCATGCCGGGCCCGACGGTATTTTCCGGTGAACATCCGGACACGGATTCCCCGACGGTGCGCTGTTGCCATTGCTCCCGGGGGACCTCTTTTACCTGACGGGTGGTGATGCATCCGAGGAGCTTTCCCTTCTCAACAACAGGGTACATCTTATAGTGATAGGTATAGATGTAGTTTTCCACGAGTTCCTGCAGGGAGAGGGATGCAGGCGCCGTAACCGGGTCTTTTTTCATGAACCGCTCCACCTTCTCTCCTTCGAGGGACTTGCGGATCAACACCTGCTGATAGGACGACTGGGCGGCATTCCGCAAAAAAAATCCGATCATAACCTGCCAGATGCCGCCGATGATATCTCCACGAAGCACATTCAATGCGCCGAAGAAGATGAGGGCGATGCCGAACCCGGACCCGATCTGCGAAGCTCTGTGCGTTGCCCAGCGGAGATTCTTTTTCCATTTCCAGAGAATCGATCGCAAGACCCGTCCCCCGTCGAGGGGATAGGCCGGCAATAGATTAAAGCCCGCGAGTATGAAGTTGATCACCGCCAGATAGCTGAGGACCCCGTAAAGCGGCATCGAAACGTTCTCGCCTCTGCTGGAGGCTGCGTGCAGAATAAGCCCAAGCAGGACGCTGGACAGCGGTCCGGCAATGGCCATGAAAAACTCGGCCTTGGGGCCCGGGGGCTCGTCCTCCATTTCAGCAACGCCTCCGAAAATGAAGAGCGTTATCCCTTTCATGGTCACCCCGAACCGTTTGGCGACAAGAGAGTGGGCAAGCTCATGGAACACGATCGAGCCAAAGAGCCCGAGCGCGCCGGCTACCCCCATCCACCAGTAAGTTGCCTCGGGAAAGTCCTTATAGTAGCCGGGGAAAATGCCTTTGGCAAGAGACCAGGTGATAAGAAATCCGAGGACCAGCCAGCTCAGGTCTATTCGGACCTCGAATCCAAAGAGCTTAAATAACGTAATCTGTTTTCCGAACATGGCGCCCCTCCGGAGAGGTGGGAATGGTTTTATCACTGAACCGAGTAGATGCTATCTTGACAGGATAACAGCAAATATATATTTTCAAAAACCTGTTACTTTAGCTCATTGCCCAATATCAGCCTCTCCGCACAATGAGCACAGGAATCTTCGTCTCCTTATGCATGACCCCATAGGCAACGCTGCCGAGTACCGCGGCTGCCAAAGCGCTTCTCCCATGGGAACCCAGAACAATGAGATTTGCCTTCGCCTTCTCCGCCGCGTTCACAATATCCTCCACGGGGTGCCCTGTCGTGATAACCGTTCTTGACCGGACGCCCTGTTGATCACACAGCTTCCTAATCTGATCCGCATACCCTTTGGCGGCCTCGTGCAGATATTCCTCGAGAGGTTGAATTATATGCCGTGGAGTGTCCACGGCGGTAACTGTCTGCATCATAATTGGGCGATTATCAACAACACTCAGGACTATTACCGAAGCCTTCAACTGTTTTGCGAGATCAACCGCATACCTGGCTGCCTTTTGAGCCGTCTTTGAACCATCCGTTGGCACAAGAATCTTCGAAATCATAAACCCTCCTTTTATGTTGTTCGCATCTTGAAAATATTTTACTGGTGGTCGGCCATTGCTGCGAAATCACAGACCGAAGCTTGAGTTACAATATAGCATAAATAACTTGCTGCCTAGCCGTGCTCTTCTGACGCCTCCGGCAAAATTCACACAGCACGAATGTCCTGCATCACTTAGCATGACGATACTAAAAAAGCTTCCTGATGATGACCACATAAGCCTTACGTTATAACTATATCACAGCGCCACGCCTAAAACGGGTTTTGGCTGTATGCGATTTTCAAAGCATCAAATAAAAGGCCGGCATAACCCCGCTGACAAATCCAATAGTACTTCAGCTTTCGCTGGAAGATCAATTCCATGAAAATAACCACGATCGTTAAATTGACTCCCTTGACCCGAGATGATAGTATGAAGCAGATGCGCAGCCGCAAAGGTCCATAGTATCAGTACATCGCTGGAGAGTTCCCATGGTTGTCCTTGAAGCGCAAAGCATATCCAAGTCCTACGTTGCCGGCAGCAGGAGTATCTCCGTGCTCGATCACGTATCCCTCTCCGTGGCGGAAGGTGAATTTCTCGTTGTGCAGGGAGAAAGCGGCAGCGGCAAATCGACGCTGCTCTCCATTCTCTCGGGACTCGACACGGTCGACGAAGGCAGGGTCCTGATTGAAGGAAGGGACATTACCAATCTGGGCGAAGACGAACTGGCCCCTGTCAGGAACAGCAGTTTCGGCTTCGTGTTCCAATCCTATCACCTCGTTCCTTCGCTTACTGCGCTGGAAAACGTCATGTTTCCGGCTGAATTGCGCGGCGACCGGCAAGCGCGGGAAAAGGCGGAAGGTCTCCTCATGCGGGTTGGGCTTTCGGACCGGGCCGGAAGTTTCCCGCACCAGCTTTCGGGCGGCGAAAAGCAGCGCTGCGCCATCTGCCGCGCCCTGATCAATGGACCCCGCATCATTTTCGCTGATGAGCCTACGGGGAATCTCGATTCGGTAAATGGCAAGGCTGTGCTGGACCTGCTCCTGGAGCTCCGCCGCGAAAAGAGCACAACCCTGGTTATGGTCACGCACAGCAGGAGCATCGCGGCCAAGGCAGGCCGCGTGGTCACGCTCCGGGACGGAAGGGTTGAGACAGGGAACTTCGATGTTTAACACGCATCTTGTCCGACGCCAGATCGCCGGCTCTTGCCACCAGGCCGTTGTCTTCGTGCTGTGCGTCGCCCTTTCCCTCGTGACCCTGGTATCGCTTTCGGGATTCAGCCGGAGCGTGCATGCAGCGTTCTTAAAGGACGCCCGCGCGCTGCACGCCGCGGACATCATCATACATTCGCACGCTCCCCTCTCCCCCTCTCTCGTAAAAGAGCTTTCCACCCTTTCAAAGCAGGGCCGGATCGAAAGCGCGCGTGTTTACGAATTCTACTCTGTCGTGCGGGCCATAAGAAGCCGGTCCGCTGCCGGGCGGCATGACGAAAGCGGGCAGTTGAACACACTGCTTGCGAATTTGAAGGTGGTCGAACCCGGCTACCCCTTCTACGGCACACTTGTTCTCGCATCGGGAAAGCCGTTCAGTGAAGTACTGACTCCGGGCAGCATTGTCGTGGAACAGGCGCTCTTGGACCGGCTTTCGTTAAAACTCGGCGACCGGCTCAAAATCGGGGACGCCGTTTTCGTGATCAGGGACGTCGTACTGCAGGAGCCGGACCGGCCGGTCAATTTTTTCAGTCTCGGCCCGCGCATCTTCATCTCCAGCCGCGACCTTCCGTCCCTTGACCTGTTGGGCAAAGGGAGCCGCGTGAACTACAAGGTCCTTGCCAGGGTAGCGAATCAGGCGGCCCTGGACCGGATCGCAAAACAGCTTCAGGCAACATCGGACAAGGACAATGAGCGGGTCGATACATTCCAGACCGCGGATTCCGGCGTGAAGCGGTTCTTTGACAACTTTCTTTTTTTCCTGAACCTGATCGGCATCTTTACCCTGCTGTTGGCCGGAATCGGCATTCAAAGCTCGCTTACGGCCTTTCTCCGGGAACAGGAGCGGACGATCGCGATCATGAAGGCAATCGGGGCACGGGGCCGGTTCATTGTCCTGCACTACTGCGCTCTGGTCTTTTTTCTCGGGCTCGGAGGCACGATCGTGGGACTTGGTTCGAGCATTCTGCTGGAAAGGATCCTCCCCGCCCTGTTTCAGGGTTTCCTTCCGTCAGGCATCGAGCTCGGCATCTCAGGGACCTCGATGCTGGAGGGTCTTGTTCTCGGCACGGTGGTAGTGGCGCTCTTCACCCTGCATCCGCTGCTTCGCCTTCTGGAGGTGCGGCCTCGCGCCATCTTCGGCAAGGTCGAAGGCCTGGGGCAGAACCGCGTTCCCTGGCTTTTTATCCTGTCGATTGTTTTCTTCTTCTCCGGTATGGTCCTGTGGACGATACCCGGGGTCAAGACAGGTGCGTACTTCGTTCTTGGCACAGGCCTTCTCATCGCGATCTCCTTTGCCTGTGCCGACGGTCTCTTGCGCTTTCTCAAGGGAAGACCTGTCGGCCGCCTCGTATTCCGCCAGGCGCTTAAAGGGCTGTACCGTCCCGGGAATGCCACGCGTGCGATCATCGTCACCCTGACTGCCGCGCTTACGGTGGTCTCTGCTCTCACTCTCGTGCAGAGAAACCTCAATGAGACCTTTGTCAGCTCCTATCCTCCTGATTCGCCGAACCTTTTCTTTATCGATATCCAGCCTTCGCAAAAGGACCGCTTTGCCAAAGAGCTGGGGATGAATGCGATCTACTATCCTGTGGTCCGGGGCACGGTCCTCTCCGTGAACAATGAACAGCTCGATCGCGAAAAGGAAAGGAAAAAAAAGGGCGATAACCTCGGCCGCGATTTCAACCTCACGTACCGTGATCATCTTCTGGCTGATGAGAAGATTGTGGCAGGCGGGGGGCTCTTCA
>JAJYKN010000153.1 GCA_021788515.1 Nitrospirota bacterium
GCTTGGCGGCAATCCTTTTATACCCGCTCTCTGAGCGGCCAGCAAGGTTTTTTTATTGCTCTTTGCTTTTTTCTATCGCGGAATTAGGGCTTATAATGCACTATGCATTCTTTTTGTCTATAATATAAATAGAGCAATCACAACAATAAACGGGTATGCGTCATGATGCATTTATCTGCAGCGGATCCTTGAGCGCTCAATTATTGTAACCGAGGGCAGTTCAATGGGAGAAATGAGAAATTCACAACGTCATCTCATCGAGGTGGAGCGGCATTGCGCGATGGGAGTCATTACCTTCAAGAATTTCGAATGGAAGGACCACGTCGTTCAGCTTGTGGACCTCAGCAGGAACGGCATCGGAATCGAATCGCGGAAATCGGTCGAACACGGCTTCGTTTGGTTCAAGGACCGCGTAGGCGGACATAAAGGCGGCGTGTTAGTCTGGAGCGGCAGGTACGGAGAAAAATATCGGGCAGGCATCAGATTCCTTCTCCTCACCCCTGATGACGAAATGTTCATTCAGAGAGAATGCGCGACGCCCCTGCCCCATCAACCGCTCCGGAATCCGGAAGTGGTCATTGCAACACTCATGGAATCTCTGGAAAAGACAAAAAAATCGGACAAGATAGGCACTTTTTCGATCACCGAGGAAGATAAGAAGTGAGACTTAGGGCTTTTCCCCCCTGTATCTCTCCAGCAAGTCCCCCAGTTCCGCATCATGCTTAATTCCCTCAAGCTGCGCCCTGGTCAGATCCGTGCGTCTCAAACGCGCCCCGCGCAGGTCGGCATTCGTCACGTCCGCCGCAACAAGTGTGGAATCAAGGATGTCCGCTTCCCGGAGATCGGCAAAGGAGAGGCAAGCCGCGCTCATATCCGTGCCGTAAAACTTCGCCCCACGCAGATTGCAGCCCGCGAGATCGGCGCCGATCAGGCTCGCGCCGCGGGCATGGATCTTCGGCATAAGCGCTTTCTTGCAATGGATCATGCCGGCGTCGGCCATCTGCAGGTTCGCACCTGAGAGGTCCGCTTTTTCGAATATCGCTGACGAGAGTTTCGAGTTCGTAAAGTTCGCCTCGCTCAGATGCGCCTCTGTGAAATCAGCGGCAACAAAAGTGGAGAACGTGAGGTCCGCTTTTTCGAGTTTCGCCCGCCGGAACGATACGCCGGTGAAGTTCGAACTGCTTAAATTGCATCCACTGAGGTCGCAATCGTTAAAGCTCGCCCCGGTCAGGTTCGAGCTGCCGAGGTTGGCGCCCATGAGGACAGTACCGTCAAACTTGAAGCCGATCAGCTCCATATTGGTCAGATTGACCCCGGAAAGGTCGCAGTTTGAAGCGTCCCCCGTTGACGAAGCCAGCGCCAGGATATCTCTCTTGGATAATTTTTCCATGGAATCCTTGCACAAGAATGGGTTAGGACAATTGTTTGACACGGCGACCGTACGAAACCGGCATACGACCCAGCGCCGATTTACTTCATCAGTGCGCTGAAATAAGGCGTGATCTTCTTGAGCAATCTGTCCGCGGCCAGGGGGACCATTTTCGCGAATGCATCGAGATTCACGAGAGCGTTTACGTTCACGTCGTTTTTGGCCGCCCCCACCATCCGGTCCGCAAAATCCCTGTTCACCTCGCCCACCTGGCCGTAGATCTTGATCAATCCGTTCAGGTTCCATTCCGAGCTTTTTCCGGCTTGGTGCCGAAGATATTGCGCGACAAGATGCATGGACACCATGCGGAAGATCGTCTCTTCCAGGCTCGCAAAGGGCAGATGGAACCGGACCATGGGCTTAAGCTGCGCCATGATGGGACAGCCGCTCGTGGTCATGATAATTCCGAGCAAAGAGCTCACGCCCATCTGGACCGTCGTCTTTTTCGAATAGGTTCGTTCTTCCACAACGCAGGCAACGCTCACCTGGTCGTGGGACGTAAAATTCTTGAACTTTTCAACAATGCCGGAAAAATTTGCCGCTACGGGGCAATGGGGATGGGTCCGGGCATCGAGCGGACAGATAGCGCACTGGCAATACCCAAGCAGGGTCCACTCGGGCAGGTCTCGGTTCTTCTCGGGAAGGATATCCAGCGTATCGGAATCGAGAAGAACATCGAATTTTATCGTGTCGTTGTTGTCGAATCGATAGGCATACACGATTTTTAAATAATCAGTCATGCTGCGCCGAGCCTTTCCTTAACCAATACACGATGGAGCGGATTAAAAAACGGGGTCAGCTCAAAAGCGGGCTCTGCACCAGCAATGAACCGCCCCCCGCAGTCTGCTTTCTACGCCTGTCCGGCAGAACCCAGAACTTCCTTGTTCTTGTGGATAATCATCTTGATCAGTTCATCGCGGGCAGGACCGAGGTACTTTCTCGGGTCGAACTCGGCCGGCTTCTCCGCCAGGGTCTTTCTGATCATGGCGGTCATTGCGAGACGGCCGTCGCTGTCGATATTGACCTTGCACACGGCGCTCCGGGCCGCTTTCCTGAGCTGGTCCGCGGGAATGCCGACTGCATCTTTAAGCGCCCCGCCGTTTTTATTGATGATCTCAACGTATTCTGGCACAACTGATGACGCGCCGTGCAATACGATCGGGAACCCGGGAATACGCTTCTCGATCTCTTCAAGGATGTCAAAACGAAGCGGCGGAGGCACAAGCACGCCACGGCTGTCCCGGGTGCACTGCTCCGGCTTGAACTTCATGGCGCCGTGAGACGTGCCGATGGAGATGGCCAGGGAGTCGACGTTCGTCTTCTTGACAAAGTCTTCCACCTGTTCAGGCCTGGTATAGGTCGATTTCTCGGCGGAAACCGCATCTTCGATGCCGGCCAGCACCCCGAGTTCTCCTTCCACGACCACGCCATTGGCATGAGCGTATTCGACCACCTGTTTGGTCACTTTGATGTTGTCCTCGTAGGAATGGTGCGAACCGTCGATCATGACCGAGGAAAAGCCCGAGTCGACACAGGACTTGCAAAGTTCGAAGGTGTCGCCGTGGTCCAGGTGCAGCGCAAACTTCACCGGCGAGCCTGCATCCTTGATCATGGCAACCGCGCCCATGGCAAGAAACCGCAGCAGGGTCTGGTTCGCGTACTTCCGGGCGCCGCTTGAGACCTGCAGAATGAAGGGAGATTTGGATTCCACGCATCCCATGACGATCGCCTGCAGCTGCTCCATGTTGTTGAAATTGTAAGCAGGGATCGCGTACTTGCCCTTCATCGCTTTCGCGAACATTTCCGTGGTTGTGACCAGACCGATGTCCTTGTACGAAACCTTCTCCATGTTGTTTTCCTCCTGAAAAAAGTGTTTGCTCCGTAAATGTATTATTAAAGAAACAATGTTCTCATAGGGACAGTGGTGCATGTGCACCGGCGCACTATCGTCTAACGGGGGGCATTTTAGCACGACTTGCAGACAAACTTCAAGCCCATTCCTGTATCTTTCCTTGCTGACCCGATACCTGCCGTAAATTAGCATTGATTATTTCCGCGACAGTATGCTATATTTCCCGATGCTTGAAGCGTCGGTTTATTGCCGTGTTTCCCGGAACAGAATATTTTGCCAACCAATACGACGAACTGAAGGTGGAGCCTATGCCCTATCGTGCCTGGTTTCAATGTATCAACGAGAAGTGCAATGAGCAATATCCGCTCAACAAGATCATCTACCGCTGCAAGGCCTGCGATTCGCTGCTGGAAGTAAAGCACGACATGCAGGCCCTGGCCCACCGGAGCGCCAAGGCGTGGATGAAGCTCTTCGAGGACCGCTACAAGTCCACCCAGTGGCCGTACGGGTCCGGCATCTGGGGCAAGAAGGAGTGGGTCCTGCCGCAGATCTCCGACGACAATATCGTCTCGCTCTACGAAGGCGGGACCAACCTGTTCTGGGCCGAGCGGTTCGGCAAGATCATCGGCCTGGACAACCTCTGGCTCAAGCTCTGCGGCAACTCCCACAGCGGATCGTTCAAGGACCTCGGCATGACGGTGCTGGTGTCGCAGGTTAAGCAGATGATCAGCGAGGGTGCTCCGATCCAGGCCGTGGCCTGCGCCTCGACAGGAGATACGTCGGCCGCGCTCGCGGTCTACTGCGCCGCCGCCGGCATCCAGTCCATCGTGCTTCTTCCCAAGGGCAAGATATCCATGGCCCAGCTCGTACAGCCGATCGCCAACGGCGCGCTGGTTCTGTCGCTGGACACGGACTTTGACGGCTGCATGCGCGTGGTGCGGGAGATCACCAAGGACGAAACGATCTATCTGGCCAATTCGATGAATTCGCTCAGGATCGAGGGCCAGAAGACCGTGGGCATGGAGATCGTCCAGCAGTTCGACTGGGAGGTCCCCGACGTCATCATCATCCCCGGAGGCAACCTGGGGAACGTCTCCGCGCTCGGCAGCGGACTGCTCATGATGCGCGACCTCGGACTTATCACGAAACTGCCGAGGATCGTGGTCGCCCAGGCGGAACGCGCTAACCCGCTCTACCGGTCGTATATGAAGAACTTCGAGTCCTTCGAACCCATGGAGGCCGGCAAGACGCTGGCCAGCGCGATCCAGATCGGCGACCCGGTCAGCATCGTAAAGGCGATCCGCACGCTGAAGCAATTCAACGGTATCGTCATGGACGCCACGGAGCAGGAGCTGTCCGATGCCGCCGCGCTGGGCGACCGGACCGGCATGTTCAACTGCCCGCACACCGGCGTCGCCCTGGCCGCGATGATAAAACTGATCAATGCCGGCAAGATCGACAGGTCCGAGCACGTCGTGGTCATCTCCACGGCGAACGGCCTCAAGTTCACCGACTTCAAGGTCAACTATCACGAAGAGACGCTGGGATTCCCCTCGACGTACGCGAACAAACCCATCGAAGTGCCTGCGAATGTGGGCGCCGTCAAAAAAGCGCTCACAAATGCATTGAAAAAGAAGAACGAACAGAGGGAAGTGCTCGAGAACGCATTGAAAAACAGGAGAGAAAAGAATGTCTAAGAAACCGACGAATCCAAAAAACTGGAACCCGGCCACGCTCGGCATCCACGGCCTGGACCGCGTGCACCATGCGAACTTCGCGGTGTCCACTCCTATTGCCCATACCTCGAACTACTACTTCGACAATACCCAGGA
>JAJYKN010000154.1 GCA_021788515.1 Nitrospirota bacterium
TCGATCCGCGCCAAGGGCGCAAAGCTTGCCGTACCGGGCGTACTCGATTTGTCTGATTTGGCAGCCGGCGCTGATGGTATGGCCAAGATCGTACTGGAATCAGTGCAGGAACTGCTGCTCAAGCTGGCGCTGCAAATGGCTCGCGACGACTATGAGGTTTCGTACATCGGAAATGGGCCTCATGTTGAAACTTTTAACCATCCAGTATTCCAGAAGAAATGAAATATTTCCCAAGTTTCCGACGAGAAAACGGCTCTCTGAAACTTGCAACAGAAAACATTGAAAAGAAAAATCATTCAAATGAATGTTTCCGGTCTTGACGCCAAAGAAAAACTTTCAAGGGAAAACATTCAATTGAACTTTCCTTCCGTTTAATGTTATCCTGCCTTCGAACTCATTTGAGCAGCCAAAGGCGGGTGAAAATGGTGGAAAAAGATCCCGAAACATTAGATGAGAAAAATATTCCGTCGAAAGTCCCCGCGCCCCAAAGCTGGGAAGAGGCCCTGGTTTTTTTTGAAAACCACCTCTTCGGCCGCGGCCGCGCAGAGGCCACCATAGAAACCTATACTTACGCCCTGCGCGCCTTCGGTGCGTTTTATCGCGGCGAGCTTAAAAAACCCGGCCCCTTTGTCGCAAGACTCCAGGAAACCGACGTCCAGGCCTTCATCCATTATATCCGCTTCGACCGCCGCCTCTCGGCCACCTCGGTAAATCGCCACATAGCCGCCCTGCGCTCCTTTGCAAGTTTCATCCTTTCCGCAGGTTGGCATAGGCGCCTTATCGCGGGCGACCTCAAAACCTACCGGGTAGATCCAGCAAGCCGACCCGCTCTTAGCAAAGCAGAGGAGCGCCGCCTGGTCACATCCGTCGACCTAAACGGTAGAAACGGACCGCGAGACCTTGCCATTTTGCAGCTCTTCCTGCAGTGCGGGCTGCGGGTAAGCGAGCTCGCGCGCCTCTCGCGAGACGATGTGACCATTCACAAATCGGTCGGAAGACTTCGCATTCGAAACGAAAAGGGACGAGGGGACCGCGCCATTCCTCTCAATACAAGCGCGCGCGAAGCCCTGGAGGACTATCTGAAGGTCCGCGGACCGGCCGCCGGCGGATCCCCTCTTTTTGTCTCCGAGCGTCGAGGGGCCTTAAAGATTGCGACCGTCCAGTACCTGATCAAAAAGTATCTATGTTTTGCCGGCCGCGAAGACCTTTCGACCCACGATTTGCGGCATCACTTCGCGCTCAAGTTCTACGCAAAATCCGGAAATCTTACCGCTACCCAGGAGGTGCTCGGCCACCGAGACATCAATACCACGGCGCGTTACGCCAAAGCCACGGAAAAGCACATTCAGGAGACCTTCGATGCCCTGGACGAACGAACCGAATAAAGAGGGCCCGTTCCTCTTAAGGGCGCCGAAGCGCCGGCGTATCTTTTACCCGACGCTTCCCTCCATCCTGGACGATGACACCTTAAGCGCGGTATCAACTCTTGAGAGCGAAGAGCTCGCTTTTGCGATCCGGCAAGGCAGGGGCCGCAGCCAGTATCTTCACGCCCTCTATCTCAAGGCGATGTCCGTTCTTGGCCATTCCCGTTTCGACCCCAAAGACCTGCCGCGTCAGTTCAGGCAGCGCATAGTGGAGCAGCTCCGCTGCGAAGACGAGTTCCTGCGGATACTTGCAATCGACCGTGGCGAAAAAAGCCATATCGTGTCAGCCGTGCGCACGTTTTTAGGGCTTGGTCCCATGACCCGGGAAGGGACGGAGAAAGTTCTTTACTGGCTTCAAAACGGCCCGGCCAAAAAGGAGAGCGACATAGCGGTCTTGGTCAACGCCGCCATCGATCGATTCAGGGAAATGCGCGTGGAGATCCCGTCCTGGAAAGCACTGCAATCGATGGCGCAACAAGCGTTGAGCCGGGCTTCGGCGATAGCCATAGAAGCCGTCAATCAAGGCTTCGATGCAGACGAGGGGGAGCGCCTGGACTCGCTCCTCATAGGTAAAGACGGCAAGACCCTTTTCGATTTCCTGAAAAATCCCGTCCCGCAGGCGACTGCCAACAATCTGGCGAAGGAGCTGCAGCGGATCGAGCGTCTTCAATCCCTTCTTGGGAGCCAGAAGCCCTTCGGGGCGATCACCCGTCACCAACTGGAGCAATTCGCGCAACTCGCGCGCCGCTACACCGCCCCCGAACTCGCCCAATTAAGCCGACAGCGGCGCCGTACATTGCTTTTCTGTTTCATCGTCGACCGGCTCATATCCCTTCTCGACGCTGCCGGCGAGATGATCATCCGGGTGTGGGACAATACGAAGCAAAGCGCCACCACATATGCCGGCGTGAGACAACTGGCCGCTGTGGCGGCCGTCGAGGCCAACCAGGAGACCTTTTCCGAGCTCCTTTCCATCATCCACAGAAGCCGTTCTCCGGAGGACCTCTGGGGCGGCATCTATCAGTTCAAAACCCGAGAGCAATACCACGGCATCATGAACGCCCTGCGCAACACTCCGAGCTGGAACTCGTCATATCTTGACAAGATCGAGGACTACTACCCGACGTTCAGGCGATTCCTGCCCGATTGGTACAGACTCGTACCTCTAAGCGCAACAACCGCGGATGAGGCCATCCCAAGGGCGCAAACCTTCGCTCGCGAACACGCCACTTCCAATCAGACGGAACTGCCGGTAGAAAATTGCCCTGTGGAGTTTCTAACGCCGCCGTGGGAGAACAAAGCCCTGAAGCGATACGGCCGCACCGGGCGGATCGTGCGGGTGCTGAAGGCGCCTTTCGAGCTCGGGCTTCTCGACGCCACCGTTCAGGGTCTTAAAAATCATACTGTGGCGATCACCGGCGCCCGGCGCCACGCCCCGATGATCGACCACCTGCTGCCTCGCGAAGAGTTCCTCGAAAGAGTCGATGAGCATGCCAGCCGGCTCGGCCTCCCGGCTACGGCAGCCGAGTATTATACACCCCGACGCGCCCGGCTTGAGAAGGACCTGGAGGACTTCGACCGAAACTATCATGCGGCGGAAGACAAGTTTTGGATAAACCGCAACGGCACGCTCGGTTTCTCGCGTGTTCCCGGCGAGACCCTCCCCCACCGCTTGAAACGCATAAGAAGCGAACTGACCCGGAAGATGCCCGAAGTCTCCATTTTCGACATTCTTCTGGATTGCCAGCGCCTGACGGGTTTCATGGACGTCTTCAAACCGGCTTCCGGCCGCCAAAACATGTCCGAAGAGGAAAGACTTCGCCATTTGTTGGCCGCTTTTTACGCGTACGGCTGCAATTGCGGCCCGGGGCAGGCCGCCAGGGCTCTTCAGATTCAAAAGAATCAGGTAGTCTATATGCGCCGGCGTTACATGACCACCCAAAACCTCATGGAAGCCGCCGCCATCCTCGCCCATGCCTATCAGCAGACGTCCGTCGCGCAACGGCTGGGTGAAATGAGCGTACTACTGACCGATTCCATGCAGATGCGGACCTTGAAACAGAGCTTGATCGCGCGTCAGCACCACCGATACCTGAGCGGGAAGAGCACGCTGCTTTATCAGCACATAACATCGAGTTGCGTCTGCCTCTTCACGCAGGCCCTTCTCTGCAACGTCTCCGAGGCCATCCACATGCTGGCCGGTGTAATGGAGTGCCGCAACGGCCGCGAACCCCTGATCAATATCTGCGACAGCGCCGGCAAATCCAACCTCGTTTTCGGTCTGTCGGGCCTTCTCAATATCCTCCTCTACCCCAGGGTTCGAAGCCGTCACCTGAAGCTCTGGGGAACCGGGGAAACCGCAAAGTACAAGAACATAGCCACCGCCATAGCCGGTAAAATCCGGCATGATCGCATGGACAAGGGATGGCAGGATATCATCTGGATCCTCGCATCCATCGAGACAGGGACGGCCAAGCCTTCGGTCATCCTCAACCATCTGGCCCAGCAGCCACAACACCCGGCGGCACAGGGATTGGAAGAGCTCGGGAAGCTGGACCGGTCTTCCTATCTTCTTCGCTATGGCAGAGATATGGAAATGAGGCGTTTTGTCGCGCCGGAGACTTGCAAGCGCGAGCACTGGAACAAGTTCACCGGCGAGGTGCAAGCCTTTGGAGATCTTATCCGGGAAAAGACACTTGAAGACCAGGAGGAAATATTTTGGTTTCTCACCATCGTTCAAGACGCGATCGTGCTTTGGGATGCCCTCATGATCGACCACATCTTGAGAAGCGGTCTGATGGTGATTTCGGAGGCCGATCTCAAACACATGCTGCCGACCATGACCGAGAATATTAACTTTATTGGAAAGTTCGATGTTGATTTTCTGCGAAGACCTCCGTTTGAACTGATGCAGATGATACGACAACGTTAATGGATATGCATTTTTAACGGCAAAGGAGGCCCACATGAGTCTCAAAGATCTCGAGGCTGAGATCAAAAAACTGGATTTGAAGGATCGTGCCCTGCTCGCAAAGCGTATAGTGGAGAGCCTCGATGAACTGTCCGAGGCAGAAATCGAGGCGCTGTGGGTTGAAGAGGCTGAACGCCGCCTGGACGAGATGGAACAGGGAGCGGTTGCCGAGATACCTGCTGAAGAGGCACTTCGTAAGGCACGGAATGCCATTTTATGAAGCTGATATTCCACCCGGACGCCGATGCAGAACTCACCGAGGCGGCGCAGTACTATGAGTCCCGTCAGCCAGGCCTTGGCTCGGACCTTCTCACAGAGGTGGAACGAGCCCTGGATCATATTTTGACAAATCCCGAGGCTTGCCAGAGAATCGGTAGGAGAGTTCGGCGCAAATCCCTATGGCGGTTCCCCTACAACCTCATATATGCAGATTATCCGGAACGAATACGAATCGTGGCGTTCGCCCACCAGAAGCGCCGACCTTTTTACTGGCGAAAACGCCTGAAAGATATACCGGAAAGGCAGGGTCCTCGAGTCTGAAAACATTCAATGGAACAATTTTTCTTTTCAATGTTTTCTATTGCAAGTTTTCGAGAGCCGTTTTGATGCCGGAAACTGAATATGAATTCAACTTTCCATGGAATACTGATGAGTTAGAAGTTTCAACATGAGGCCTCTTTCCGATGTACGAAACCTTATTGCCCACGTCC
>JAJYKN010000155.1:0-1499 GCA_021788515.1 Nitrospirota bacterium
CGCCAAACACCCGGCGTCCCACGATACGATCCGCAAACGGATGCACTTCATAAAAATGAAGGGCAACGAGACCTTCAAAGCAGCGGTGCGGGCGCTCGAAGGGGTGGTACAGGAAGCGCTGGAGCACAACAAAGTAAAACCGGAAGAGATCGACCTGCTCGTTCCGCATCAGGCCAATCTGCGCATCATCCAGGCAATGGCGCAGCGCCTGAACATGCCCATGGAAAAAGTCGTGCTGACGCTTCCGAAATACGGCAACACGTCGGCGGCCTCGATCCCCATGGCCCTCGACGAAGCGGTCCGCGACGGCAGGGTGAAAGAAAATCATCTTCTTCTCTTTGAGGCCTTTGGCGGAGGGCTCACCTGGGCCTCAGCCCTTGTACGATGGTAAGGTGAAATGAGTTGAGCAAACGTTAATTCTTGATATAGTGCGGAGGATTCGATGGATTATTTACTGACAGAAGAACAGATCATGATACGGGACCTCGCGCGGCAGATTGCCGTGGAAAAGATCGTTCCCGTTCGTGCAGAACTCGATGAGCACAACAAGTTCCCCTCGGATATCATGAAAGCGCTTGCGCAGGCCGACCTCCTGGGCATTTACATCCCCGAGGAATATGGCGGTCTCGGCAAAAAATCCCTGGAGCTGTGTATTGCCGTCGAAGAGCTTTCCAAGGCCTGCGTCGGAGTTTCGACGAGCTACGCGGCCAATGCACTCGGCACCTACCCTATCCTGCTTCACGGGTCCGATGAACAGAAGAAAAAATACCTTCCCAACATCGCAGCGGGCAAAAAGCTCGTGGCCTTCGGGCTGACCGAGGCCAACGCCGGCAGCGATGCAAGCGGAGTCCAGACCACGGCCAAGCTCGACGGAAACGAATATGTGTTGAACGGCACCAAGCAGTGGATCACGAACGGCGGCGAGGCCGATATCTACACCATCATTGCGATCACCGACAGGTCCAAGGGGCCGCGCGGCGCATCGGCCTTCATCGTGGAGAAAGGCACTGCCGGCTTCACCTTCGGTAAAAAAGAAAATAAGATGGGCATCCGCGCATCGTCCACGACGGAGCTCATCTTCAACAACTGCCGCATCCCGAAGGAAAACCTCATCGCCAAGGAGGGCATGGGGTTCATCGTTGCCATGAAAACCCTCGACAGCTCCCGAACGGGCGTGGGCGCCCAGGGCGTCGGCGTGGCCCAGGGGGCCATTGATGAGGCCATCAAGTTCGCCAAACAGCGGGTTCAGTTCGGACAGCCCGTCACCTCGTTCCAGGCCGTCCAGCACATGCTCGCCGATATGCAGACCCAGACCGAAGCCGCGCGTGCGCTCGTGTATTCCGTGGCGCGGTTCATCGACAGCGGCGCAAAGGACGTGTCCCGCGCATCGGCCATGGCCAAGCTTTTCGCCACCGACGTTGCCATGAAAGTGACCACCGACGCGGTGCAGGTCATGGGCGGATCGGGCTACATGAGAGAATATCCCGTCGAGAAAATGA
>JAJYKN010000155.1:1509-5100 GCA_021788515.1 Nitrospirota bacterium
ATGCGCGACGCCAAGATCCTGCAGATCTACGAGGGCACCAACCAGATCCAGCGCAACGTCGTGGCCCTGGACATGATCAAGGAAGCAACGAGGGCCAAGTAAAGACAAGCACCAATATTCAAGCACCAAATTACAAATAAATTCCGATATCGAAGGATCAAATGTTTCGACATTGAGATTTGGAGCTTATTTGAAATTTGCCTGCACCCAGCGGAACGAGTGTAAGACGCGAGCGCTGGTTGTGATTTGTTATTTGAAATTTTGGAGATACTCATGAACATCATCGTTCTCGTTAAACAGGTCCCGGACACATCGGAAGTCAAGATCAACCGCGAGACCAACACGCTGATCCGCGACGGTGTGCCGAGCATCATCAATCCCTTTGACATGTATGCCATCGAAGAAGCACTTCGGCTCCGGGAGAAACACGGCGGCAAGGTCACGGCAATCACCATGGGCCCTCCCCAGGCTGCTGAAGCGCTGAAGGAAGCCGTTTCCCTCGGCGTTGACGACGTGGTGCTCCTTTCTGACCGGGCTTTTGCCGGCGCGGACACCTGGGCGACTTCCTATACTATTTCCCAAGGAATAAAAAAAATCGCCGAGTACGACCTCGTCATCGCAGGCAAACAGGCGATCGACGGCGACACGGCCCAGGTGGGTCCGGAGACCGCCGACATGCTCGGCATCCCCTTTGTCGCTTATATAAGGAAGATCGAGCACGTTGAGGGGAACAAGATGACAGCGGAGCGGCTCATGGATGAGGGATATGATGTCGTAGAAACGTCCCTGCCCGCGCTCATCACGGTCGTGAAAGAAATCAACCAGCCCAGGGTCCCTTCCCTCAAGGGCAAGATGAGGGCCAAGAACCTGAAGGTTACCGCCTGGAATGCGAAGGATATCGGCGCCGATGAAAATAAATGCGGACTCAAAGGCTCTCCGACGAAGGTCGTGAAGATATTTCCTCCCGCGCCCCGCGGCCGGCGGGAGATCCTGACCGGGAGCATGGAAAACCAAATCACGACGTGTGTAAAAAAATTGAAGGAGCAATCATTCATCATCTAATGCGGAACGCTCCTGCCCCGGCTTTTGCGAAAACGCCGGGACGGCCGGAATGACGGAACGAAGCCATTTGTGAGTCTCCTCGCCTCCGCCCTTCCCTCTGCGCCTCTGCGATTAATTGATTTTTTTAAGGAGCAATCCCGTGAGTGTTCGAGTCATATCCGATAAGTGCACTGCCTGCGAAACCTGCGTAACCGCATGTCCCTTCGGCGCCATCGAAATGCGCGACGGCAAGGCTTTCATCACTGAAGTCTGCACCATGTGCGGTTCCTGCGTGGAAGTCTGCGAGTTCAAAGCCATTGAGCGGATGGAAGAGGCCGCAACGCCCGCGGCGGACCTCTCTGCGTACAAGGGCGTGTGGGTCTTTGCCGAACAGCATAAAGGGGATGTGGCCAGCGTCGCCCTTGAACTCCTCGGCGAGGGCCGGAAACTGGCCGACAAGCGGAAGACAAAGCTTTCCGCCGTATTCATCGGCCACAACATCAAAAGCAAGGCAAAAGACCTGATCGCCCATGGCGCCGACCTGGTCTACCTCGCCGATGATCCCGCGCTCAAGGATTTCAATGACGACTCCTATGCCGCGATCCTGACTACGCTGGCAAGGAAGCACAAGCCCGAAATCATCCTGGCGGGCGCGACGGCCATCGGCCGTTCCTTCTTTCCCAAGGTTGCCTCTTCCCTCTATACCGGCTTGACAGCTGATTGCACGGTCCTCGACATCGATGCCGAGACAGGCCATTTGCACCAGACGCGTCCTGCCTTCGGCGGAAACATCCTTGCCACCATCATGACGCCGAATCACCGTCCCCAGATGGCCACCGTACGGCACAAAGTCATGAAGCCGGCGCCGCGCGAGGATTCGCGCATCGGCGATATCATCGAAATACCGTACACGCAATCGGGGGACCTTCGCACGCGGGTCATCAGGACCATCGAGGAATTGGGCGAAACCGTAAACATCTGCGAAGCCGATATCATCGTAGCCGGCGGCCGCGGCCTCGGCAGCGCAAAAAACTTCCAGTTGATCGAAGAACTTGCCAAGGTGCTGGGCGGCGCTGTGGCCGCGACCCGGGGAGCCGTCGACGAAGGATGGATCCCCTACCCCCACCAGGTAGGCCAGACCGGCAAGACCGTCTGCCCCAAACTCTACATCGCCTGCGGCATCTCCGGCGCGATCCAGCATGTCGCCGGCATGCAGTCGTCGGACGTGATCGTGGCCATCAACAAGGACCCCGATGCCCCCATCTTTAACGTCGCCACCTACGGCATTGTCGGCGACGTGCACGAAGTCGTCCCGATCATGATCAAGAAGATCCGGGAAATGCGCGGATAAAATAACAAAACGGAATAACCAAATTGACAGGGTCAACAAAATCAGTTTTTATTCTGTCATCCTGCCTAAAGGATTAGAGGTCTTTTTAGAATGAAAATCGCTTTTCTTTTTCCGGGCCAAGGCTCCCAGTATGTCGGCATGGCCAAGGAATTCATCGAGATTTTTCCGGAATCAAAAGAAGTGTTCGACATCGCCGGTGCTGCGCTTGGGCTTGATCTTGCCGAACTATGCATGAGCGGCCCTGTTGAGAAACTCAACATGACGGAGAACACCCAGCCGGCGATCCTGACCACGAGCATCGCCATCCTGAGGCCTCTGGAGCGCAGAGGATTAGTCGCGACAGCAGCCGCAGGCCACAGTCTTGGCGAATATACGGCGATCACCGCTGCTGGTGGATTCGAGCTCAAGGATGCCGTAACCCTGGTCCGGAAGCGGGGACAATACATGCAGGAGGCCGTGCCCGCGGGCGCGGGGCTTATGGCCGCGATCCTCGGCATGGCCAGGCAGGACGTAGAAAAAACTTGCCTTGAAGCCGCTAAAAATGGTATAGTTGCCCCTGCAAATTACAACTCCCCGGGCCAGATCGTGATTGCCGGGGAGAAAGGCGCCGTGGAAAAGGCCATGGAACTTGCAAAGTCCGCAGGGGCAAAAAAAGTTATCCCCCTATCGGTAAGCGTTCCCTCGCACTGCGCCATGATGAAGGCTGCCGGCGAACGGCTCTCGCAGGAGCTTGAGAAGACAACGATCAAGGATCTGCGATTCCCCATCGTGAACAATGCCGATGCGAAGTTCCTCCGAACGGCGTCGGAGTTGCGGCCGTCGCTTATAAAACAGATCAGCGCTCCCCTGTTCTGGGAGGACTCGATCACAACGATGGCTGCCGACGGATACGACACGTT
The DNA here is from genome assembly GCA_021788515.1 of Nitrospirota bacterium. GTDB lineage: Bacteria > Nitrospirota > UBA9217 > UBA9217 > UBA9217 > JAJYKN01. The sequence goes on from JAJYKN010000155.1 coordinate 4,801, forward strand.
CGTCGAGATCGGACCCGGCAAAGTGCTTTCGGGTCTGGTCAAACGGATCGCCAAGGACGCAAAGGTTCTGAACGTTGAAGACCAGAAGAGCATGAACGAAACGCTGCAAGCGTTGGGAATGTAAAAAGACAGGGCAAGGGTCACGCAGCAAGGGAAAACCGCCGGAAACCCACGGCCCTTTGCCCATGACCTCTTGAAGTCAAGGAGTGATCAATGAGTCTGATCGGGAAAATAGCTCTCGTCACCGGCGCAGCCCAGGGCATTGGAAGGGACATCGCGCTTGCGCTCGCGACTGACGGC
>JAJYKN010000156.1 GCA_021788515.1 Nitrospirota bacterium
CAATGCAGCGATGCCCTGCCTCGCGCGCGCTTCGTTCAAAATACAGGGGATCGCACGCCAGCGCAGCGCCGAAGAGATCATCATTCCGGTCTGGGTGCACATCCCGCGCGCTGGGCCGGCCACGAGGCATACTAACCTCTCTCGAAGGGATTTTCGAATTTTCAAATACAAAATCCTAAACAGACGCGGTTCTCACCGTGCGTTCCTGTTTAGGATTTCGATTTCGTGCGACGACTCTCGCGTTACTTCTGCTCCGTGACATCGGGCAACGACGCGCCCGCCACCGATGCGAATACACGCTCTTTTTCCTTGATCCGGGCCGCCTTGCCGCGAAGCTCGCGCAGGAAGTAGAGTTTGGCCCTGCGGACCTTGCCTTCCTTGGCAAGCTCGATCTTGTCGATCATCGGGGAATGGACCGGGAAGAGCCTCTCCACCCCGACGCCGTAGGACAGCTTCCTGACCCGGATGATCTCCCGTGCGCCCGAACCCTGGCGGCCGATCACGAGCCCTTCGAATACCTGTATTCTTTCCTTGTCGCCTTCCACAACCTTCGCGTGGACACGAATCGTGTCGCCGACGCGGAAGCTCGGTATCCCTTCTTTCATCTGTGCCTTTTCCAAAGACTGTACGATATTCATTGCAAACCTCCCGTTACTGAATAAATTCCAAATTACAAATCCCGAATTTCAAATAAAATCCAAAAATACAATGACCAAATTGTCCAAACTTTTTGAATTTGGAATTTGGAGCTTATTTGTTATTTGGTGCTTGATTATTGGTGCTTATGCTTCGTTCATCTCCCGTTTCAGTTCTTCCAGCATCTTCCGGTCCTCGTCGGTCAGGTCGGCCGTTTCGAGGAGTTCCGGTCTTTTTAAGAGCGTTGCCTTGAGCGACTCGCGCCGCCGCCACTTCTCGATCTCCGCGTGATTGCCCGAAAGCAGCGCCTCCGGGACCTTCATCCCGCGGAATTCCGCGGGCCGCGTATAGTGCGGATGATCGAGCAGGCCGTCGCCGAAGGAATCTCGGTACGCGGACTCTTCATCGCCGAGGACGCCCGGAAGGAGCCTCGTTGCTGCGTCGATCACCACGAGGGCCGCAAGCTCGCCCCCGGTAAGCACGTAATCGCCGATCGAAAGCTCTTCGTCGACCAGGGCGTGGATCACGCGCTCATCGATTGCCTCGTAGTGGCCGCAGAGCAGGACGATCCGGCGTTGTTCCCCGGAAAGCCGCTCGGCCCGTTCCTGATTCAAGACCCTGCCCTGGGGCGAGAGCAGGATCGTCAATACTTTTTCACCCGGGTGCTCGGTCTTCATCGCTTCGAAGGCCTTGAAGATCGGCTCCGGTTTGAGCACCATGCCGGCGCCTCCCCCGTAGGGGCTGTCGTCGGCGGTCTTGTGTTTGTCTTCGGTATAGTCCCGGATATTCCTGAGCGTTACGTTCAGGAGCCCTTTTTCCCGGCCCCGCTTGAGGATGCTCTCGTTCAGCGGCCCCTCGAGAATTCCCGGGAACAGGGTGAGCACCTCAAAGTTCAGTCTGCGCGCATTCATGATTCAGGATGCAGGATCCAATCCATAATTGAATCATGCATCATGCACTGTGTATCCTGCATCACCTTAGACTTACTCCATCAGTCCGTCCGGCAGATGAATGACCATCCGCTTTGCTTTCCGGTCGACCTGCCTGATGACTTCTTTCGTTGCAGGGATATAGACTTCTTTCTTGCCGCGCTGTATGACGTAAACATCATTGCTGCCGGTCTCGAAGATATCCACGATGGAGCCGAGCGTCTCGCCGGTTTCGGAAAACACTTCCATGCCCATGAGTTCGTACCAGTAGTAGGTCCCCTCGGGCAGAGGGATTGTCTCTTCCTCGGGAACCTTAACGAACCAGCCGTTCAGAACTTTGGCCTTCTCCGGCGTATCGTAGCCCGCAAAAAGCAGAAATGGCGTGCCGTTTGCGTACCGCGCGGATTTCACTTCACAGGCAAGTTCTTCGCCCGCAGGAGAGACCAGGTATACCCGGGTGAGCTTGGCGAACCGTTCCGGGAAATCCGTCATCGGTTCAATTTTCATCTCCCCTTTGACGCCAAAGGGCTTCACTAACTTGCCGATCGTTATGAGCATAGTCCTGGATTACGGTTCTCGCGAGTTTGACTCCGAAATCCGCAATCCGAAATCCGCAATTATTTCGCTTCGGCGTACTGCTTCATGATCCCGACCTTCGAAAGCAGGGTCTTGACCGTGTCGGACGGAACAGCGCCCTTCTTGAGCCAGCCGAGAGCCTTGTCCTGGTCGACTTTGATTTCCGCCGGTTTCTTGAGCGGGTCGTAGGTGCCGACCATCTCGATGAAACGGCCGTCCCGCGGGGACCGGGAATCTGCAACCACCAAACGGTAGTAGGGCTTCTTGTGGGTCCCCATTCTCTTGAGTCTGATTCGTACTGCCATGTGTCACCTCTCTCTGTGAAAAAGAAAATTCCAAATTAAAAATAACAAATACCAAATAATATTCAAATTTCAAAAACGTTTGCAATTTGATGCTTGAGATTTGGAATTTATTTGTTATTTGGCGCTTGCCGTCAAAACGGCATCCTGCCGCCGAACATTTTGCCCATCTTTCCCATCTTGCCGCTCGTCATGGACTTCATCATCTTGCGCATATCGGCGAACTGCTTTAAAAGCCGGTTCACGTCCTGCACCTGGGTGCCGCTGCCTTTCGCGATCCGGGCCCTGCGGCTGCCGTTGATGATGGTATAATCCGTCCGTTCCTTCGGGGTCATGGAACTGATGATGGCGTCCACCTTCGTCAGTTCTTTCTCATTCACCTGGGCATCGGGGAGTTTCATTTTGCCCATGCCGGGGATCATGCCCATGATCGATTCAAGCCCGCCGAGCTTTTTCACCTGCTTCAGCTGGTTGCGGAAGTCGTCGAGGTCGAAAGAGTTCTTTTTGAGCTTCTTCGCGAGCTTGAGCGCTTCTTCCTGGTCGACGCTCGCCTGCGCCTTCTCGATGAGCGACATCATGTCGCCCATGCCGAGGATGCGAGAAGCCATGCGGTCCGGGTGGAAGGGCTCCAGGGCGTCGAGCTTCTCGCCCATACCCGTGAACTTCAGCGGCTTGCCGGTCACGGCCCTGACCGAAAGCGCCGCGCCGCCCCGGGCGTCGCCGTCGAGCTTGGTCAAGACCACCCCGTCGAAACCGAGGGAGCTGTTGAACTTTTCGGCGATATGTACGGCTTCCTGGCCGGTCATCGCGTCGGCAACGAACAGGATCTCGTGCGGCTTCACTCCGGCCTTGATCTGCCGGAGCTCTTCCATGAGCGGCTCGTCGATCTGGAGCCGGCCCGCGGTATCAAGGATCACGACCTCGAAGAGAGACGAAGCCGCCTGCTTCACGGCCTGCCGGCAGATGACAACCGGGTCTTGCTCGGTGGAACTATAGGCGTCCACCCCCACCTGCTTGGCGAGGGTGATCAGTTGCTGGACTGCTGCGGGCCTCCGCGTGTCCGCGGGCACCAGGAGGACCCTGCGCCCATCCTTCTTGAAATTCCTGGCCAGCTTGCCGGCAGTCGTCGTCTTGCCCGATCCCTGCAGGCCGACCAGCATGATGACCGTCGGCGGGTTCGGAGACAGGTGAAGCTTGGCCTGGGTCCCGCCCAGGAGCGCCACGAGTTCTTCGTGGACGACCTTGATGACCTGCTGGCCCGGCGTCAGGCTCGAAAGGATTTCCCGGCCGACCGCCCGTTCCTGCACCCGGCCGATAAAGTCCTTTACGACCTTGAAGTTGACATCAGCCTCAAGGAGCGCAAGACGCACCTCGCGCAGGGCCTCTTTAACGTCGTCTTCCTTAAGGACGCCCCTGCCGCGCAGTTTCTTGAAAACAGCCTCTAACTTACCACTTAAGGAATCAAACATGGAAAACACCCGCTCGGCAAAGAATATAGAATATATAAGATAAGCCTATTATTGTCAAGGATTTTCTCTTGAATCGGAACATCGCCTGTAATTTTACGCCCTTTCTTCGGCCAATGCAACGTAAGCAGCATGAGTTTCAGAGTTTATATTTTCCTTGACTATAGTTAAGACTGTATTATAATAGTAGTTGTAAATTGCAACAGAAAATATCATTTGCCTCACCCAGCTTCTCCAGCAGTAATAATACGGCTTAGGTTTTCCTGATATAGCTAAGGAAAAAGGCTACGACGTGAAATTTATGAACGCGAAAGTCGATATCGATAAGGACGGCCGCTCGACGATTGAGAAGCCCTGACACGCTTCTCGTTACCCATTCTCCCCTTGCCCCGGACAGCGAAAGCTTCCGGGGTTTTTTTCCCGAATATTAGTGTCAACACGCGGATTTTTTGCTATAATGCCACCCGTTACGCGTAGCGATCACCGTCCAGGTCAGCTGAACGAGGAGGCAAGAATGAAGCGCATTCTGCGGAAAACGGTCTACTTTTTCACCCTGCTCCTGATTGCAGGATTCCCGCCAGAGATATCTTCCGCCCACAACGAGCAACAGCATCACGTTCATGGATCGACACAACCTGCGCCTGCTTCGACAAATCCGCTGATCGAGGAAATGACGGCCCTTGACGCCGCGTTCCGCGATATCGTTTCCGCCGTAGCTTTGGCTGATACGGAAAAAGTACAGGGAGCAATCGAGTCCCTGCACGGCGCCATGGAAAAAACCCGCGAAAGCATGCGCGCCGGAACGGTTACGTTGCCGAAAAATGCCGCCCGCACCAAGGAATTTACCGAGCGGGACGCAAAATTTCACGAAAAGCTCGACGCGCTCGACCGCGCAACACGCCGCAAGAACCAGCGGGAAATGCTGCGGATCACCAAACAGCTGCTCGACGGGTGCGTGCAGTGCCATCAGACATTCAAAAAATAGTGAAGCGGTTGTCGCTCCCGCGGACCGGCTCGGACCGGCTCCTTTCTGTCTCATCCGCTCGATAAGCTCTCATTCTGCTACAAAATGAAAAACCCGCCGCAGTTCTGCGTGGAGGTTTTAGTTCGATCTCATCCGAAGGTCCCCTCTCCCGGCCAAGAGGGGATACAATCACAAAGCGCACCTGCGCACCTTGG
>JAJYKN010000157.1 GCA_021788515.1 Nitrospirota bacterium
CGACCTTCAGCATCGCGAACGACGTGGCAAAATATTTCGCCATTCTGCCCGCTGCATTCATCTCGATCTATCCGGCGCTCGGAGCGCTGAACATCATGGGCCTGGCAACACCGCAAAGCGCGGTATTGTCTGCCGTGATTTTTAATGCCTTGATAATCATTTTCCTGGTCCCCCTGGCGCTTCGCGGCGTGAAATACCGGCCCCTCGGCGCCTCGGTGGTCCTGCGCAACAACGCTTTGATTTACGGCGTCGGCGGCTTGATCGTGCCGTTCATCGGAATCAAGCTGATCGACATGCTTGTAACGGCAATGCATATTGTTTAGACGGAGGTATTCATGTTCACCATGATTCGCACTGCACTCATGTCCCTTTTGGTATTCACGATCCTGACAGGAATCGTCTATCCCCTTGTCGTCACCGGGATCGCTCAGGCAGTATTTCCGCATCAGGCAAACGGCAGCATCATTATGAAAGACGGAAAGGCCGTGGGATCGAAACTGCTCGGCCAGCAATTCGAAGACCCGAAATACTTCTGGGGCAGGCTTTCTGCAACGACACCATATCCTTATAACGGCGGTTCATCATCAGGCTCCAATCTCGGGCCGAACAATCCCGACCTCATGAAGGCCGTGCAGGCGCGTATAGATGCTCTGCGTACAGCCGATCCGGGGAATGACGCAAAGATACCCGGGGATCTCGTAACAGCATCAGCCAGCGGACTTGATCCCCAGATCAGCCCGGCTGCAGCCGAATATCAGATACACCGCGTTGCACAAGCCCGGGGGCTCGACGAGGCCGTGATCCGCGACATCATTGCCAGGAACACCACGGGACGCTGGCTCGGCATGATCGGCGAACCTGTGGTAAATGTCCTGGAGCTGAACCTGGCGCTTGACGGGCAGAAATAACGGTGGAGAATAAAACATGAAAAAAATCGTAAAACTTCTTGCTGTTTTGCTCCTCTCATCCATGGGTATTCCTCAGCTCGTATACGCCGTTTCCTGGTCCCCCATCGAGGAAGAGACCGCCCAGGGGATCATGGCGAAAGGCACTGTCGTGTGCCTGTTCGAAAGCGGAACTGCGGACGTAAGAAATGCGATCACTACAGGAGACACGCTCATTGTATACCGGGAAAACAAGTTCCATGAGTTCAAGGCAGTCGGGAAAATCAAAATGCTTTCTTATTCGGGAGAAAATTACTTGAAAGGAGAGGTTCTCGAAGGAGAGCTCAGGGCCGGCGACATCGCGAAGAAGGGAGATGTTGCGAGCCTGATAATATCGCCGGGGAAAAGCTGTAAGTAAGGAGTGTATGTGCTTTCGACTGAAACGACGAATTCCGCGCAAACTCCTCGCCTTGCCGTCTTTATACAATTTTAATGCTTTCCAGTCCATTTTTAACGGCAATTTAATGCTGATCTGTCTATAGTAAAAAACTCACACAGTAGGCTCAAAATATGCGAAAATATATTCGTAAGGATTTTTTCTGTTAATTTTGGGGAGTTTTTTATCTTATGGAAGAACGCAGGCCCAGTCCCGACGAACTTCTGGACAGAGTGCGCCGGGAATCCGAACGGAGCCGTGAAGGGCAACTAAAGATATTCTTTGGCGCAGCTCCCGGCGTGGGGAAGACCTATGCCATGCTCGAGGCGGCCCGCCAGAAGCGCGCGGAAGGTTTGGATATCGTGGTCGGCCTCGTGGAGACCCACGGCCGGAAGGAGACCGAAGCGCTCCTCATCGGGTTGGAAACCCTGCCCCGCAGAAACGTCGAGTATCGCGGCGCAGTCTTAAAGGAGTTCGACCTCGACAACGCTCTCCTTCGCAAGCCCGCCGTCATTCTCGTTGACGAACTTGCCCACACGAACGCCCCCGGCTCCCGCCACAAGAAGCGCTGGAAGGACATCTATGAGCTGCTCGGCGCCGGCATTTCCGTCTACACGACCGTAAACGTACAGCACCTCGAAAGCCTGAACGACGTGGTCTCACAGATCACCGGCGTCAACGTCCGGGAGACCGTGCCCGACTTTCTGCTCGACCGGGCAGACGAGATCGAGCTGATCGATTTGCCCCCCGACGACCTGCTGCAGCGCCTCCGGGAAGGCAAGGTGTACCTGCCGGAGCAGGCGGCCGCTGCCATCGAGAACTTTTTCCGCAAGGGCAACCTGATCGCGCTCCGGGAACTCGCGCTCCGCCGCACCGCCGAACGCGTGGACGAGCAGATGCAGGTCTACCGGCAGGACAAGGGGATCAAGGATATCTGGCCCGCCGGGGAACGCATTTTGGTATGTGTAGGCCACAATCCCCGATCGATCCGCCTGATCCACGCTGCGCGAAGACTGGCAGCGGGACTTCGGGCCGAGTGGATCGCCGTGCACGTCGAGGCCCCGTCACGGGTCCGGACCTCGGAGCAGGACATAAAACAGCTGGCAGACCACATGCGGCTTGCGGAAAGTCTCGGCGCCGAGATTGTTACGCTCTCCGGCCAGCGTATGAGCGAAGAAATTCTCACGTACGCCCGCGGCAGGAACGTCACCAGGATCATCATCGGCAAGCCCACCCATCCCCGGTGGAAGGACAAGCTCTTCGGATCGCCTCTGGACGAGATCGTCCGGGGAAGCGGCGACATCGATGTCTACGTCATCAGCGGAGACGTTGCTGAGCGCCACGCGCACCGGGAGCCAGCGGAGAGGACCCACATCTGGCGCAGGAGTGAATGGGCCTGGAGCGTCGTGACCGTCGCGGCATGCACGGTCGTCGCCCGGCTCCTGTTTCCCTACTTCGAACGGCTCGACATCGCCATGGTGTATTTGCTCGGCGTGGTGTTCGCGGCAAGCCGCACCGGCAAGTGGCCGTCGCTCTTCACCGCGCTCCTGTCCGTCGCGGCCTTCGATTATTTCTTCGTCACTCCCTATTACACCTTTGCCGTGAGCGATGTACGGTACTTTATCACCTTTACCGTCATGTTCGTCGTTTCCTTCGTCATCAGCAGGCTTACGCTCAGGGTCCGCCAGCAGGCGGAAGCCGCGAGATTGCGCGAGCGCAGGACAGCGGCCCTGTACAATTTGAGCCGGGACCTGGTCCGCGAGCGGGGGGTGATGCGGCTCTCCGAAATCGCCAGGAAGCACATCGGCGAAGTCTTCGACAGCCAGGTCGCGATCCTCCTGCCCGACGACCAGAACCGCCTCGCCGCTCCGACCAGCGGGACCTTCGCTTTCACTCCCGGGCAGCAGGAACTGAGCGTCGCGCAATGGGTGTACGAACACCGCCAGCCTGCCGGGCTGGGCTCCGACACGCTGCCCGGCGCCAAGGCGCTGTATCTGCCGCTGATCGCCTCCGGCGGCGTCATCGGCGTCATCGGCATCCTTCCGAAATCCGCGCAGGACGGCTTCGAGCCTGAACAATTCCACTATCTGGAGGCATTTGCGAACCAGACCGCCATCGCCATTGAGCGGTCCTTTCTGGGCGAGGCTGCCCAGCGGGCCCTGCTCAAGGCGGAAACGGAAAGCCTCCGGAACACGCTCTTAAGCTCCATTTCCCACGACCTCCGGACGCCGCTCTCGGCGATCACGGGAGCGGCGACGACGCTTTTGCAGCGAGATGTGATGCTCGATACCGACAGCCGCCTTGATCTGGTCAAGACCATCCAGGAAGAGGCGGAGCATTTGAACCGGATCATCAAGAACGTCCTGGACATGACGCGGCTCGAATCCGGGGCCATCCAGGTCAACAAAGAATGGCAGTCCCTCGAAGAGATCGTGGGCGTGGTGTTGAACCGTCTCGGCGACCGGCTGAATGATCATCCCGTAACGGTGAAACTTGCCGGAAACCTGCCGCTCATTCCCTTTGACGGCCTTTTGATCGAACAGGTGCTGGTGAATCTCTTCGATAATGCCATCAAGTACACGCCCAAGGGAACGCCCCTGGAGCTCTCGGCATCGGAGTCCTTCTATACGGTGACTGTCGAGCTTGCCGACCGCGGGCCCGGCATTCCGTTGGGAGAGGAAGAGCGCATCTTCGAGAAATTCGTGCGCGGCCGGGGTGTCGCGGGCGGCGTGGGCCTCGGGCTTGCCATCTGCCGCACCATCATCAACGCCCACGGCGGCAAGATATGGGCCGAGAACCGCGAGGGCGGCGGGGCTGTGTTCCGCTTTACCCTGTCGTCGGCAGGGCTCCCGCCGGCACCGAAGCAAGAAGAGGAAACGTCAGGTTCAAGCAGCAAGTAGCGTGTGCCATGGTAACCGTGACCCTTGCTACTTGACCCTTGCTGCTTGACCCTTGACCCTCTTATGACAATATGCCCGAAGACAAAGAACTCATACTCCTGATCGAAGACGAACCGCAGATGCGGCGGTTTCTGCGCATTACGCTCCAGGGCCACGGATACCGCCTGGTGGAAGCGGCAACTGGCCAGGAGGGCCTGGCACAGGCGGCCACGCGCAACCCCGATGTCGTGCTCCTTGACCTGGGTCTGCCCGATCTCGACGGCCTTGAAGTCACCAAGCAACTGCGGGAATGGACCCAAACTCCCATCGTCATTATCTCGGCGCGGGAGCAGGAACAGGACAAAGTAAAGGCCCTCGATGCAGGGGCCGATGACTATCTGACAAAGCCTTTCAGCGCCGGCGAACTCATGGCGAGGATCCGCGTCGCGCTCCGGCACGCGGCACGCCAGACAGCCGGCAAGCAGGAGCCGGTTTTTATTCTCCAGAACCTGCGCGTAGATCTTGCGCAGCGGCAGGTGTTTGTCGATGAGAAGGAAGTGCACCTTACTCCCATCGAGTACAAACTGCTGATTGTGCTGATCCGGCACGCAGGCAGGGTCATCACCCACCGCCAGCTGCTGCACGAAGTCTGGGGCCCGGCGCACGTGAACGAGGTGCAGTATCTGCGCGTGTACATGACCCAGCTCAGACACAAACTGGAAAACGACCCTACGCGGCCCCGGTTTCTTATGAACGAGCCGGGCATCGGGTACCGGCTGGCCACCTGAGGACCGGCCATGCGCACGCGCTCGCTCAGATGGCGGCTCGCGCTCACCTACGCGGGCATGGCCCTGCTCACCGCCGTCATCCTCGGCGGCATCCT
>JAJYKN010000158.1 GCA_021788515.1 Nitrospirota bacterium
GAAGAACTTGCGTGCGAAAGCCTTTGGAGGAGGAACAATTTATCTTGGCCCGGACGCAAAGGACAATTTTTTCTGCGTCGGCGACGTTAATACCCGCTTTATCCGCGAGTTCCTGAAAAATGACGGGATCCCGCTGGTAGCTGAAGACCTCGGGGGAGAGCGGGCGCGCGTCATCCACTTCGTTTTTGAGGATTATGCGGTCCACGTCAAGAAAATCGCGAAAACCTCGGCTTCGAGCCTGGTCCGGGAGGAACGGCAGTTCTGGCTCAAAACCATAGAGAAACAGGAAAAGTCAAAGGTGCAGACAGACGTGTGGAAGTAGCATCAGCGTCCCGGCTGCCCCAGTTCATTTTCCCGTGCTCAGGAACTTGTAGATAGCTGAAAAGTCCATTTCCCCCAATCCATTCTTTACCGCAAGAGCATACAACTCCTTTGTTGCATTGGCCAGCGGAAGCGGGACGCCGGTCTCGTAGGCCGTTTCCGCGGCAAGCTGCAGGTCTTTGTGCATCCACTGGAGCGGAAACTCCGGGTCAAACTTTCCTGCTTCAAGCATGGGCCGCTTGAACGCCAGGAACGGAGCAACGACAGGGGAGGCGAGCAACGTTGTAAACAGCTGGTCCTTTGAGATCCCGAGCGATTCCCCGAGCACGATTGCCTCTGAAAACGCGACCATGGCCTGGGCAAGAATGATGTTGTTCACCATTTTCATCGACGTGCCCATGCCGTGCCCGCCCATGTGAAACACGGCCTTGCCCATTGCCTCGAAGAGCGGCCGCGCTTCCTCGACGTCCGCCTTCTCGCCGCCAACGAAGAATAGCAGTTGCCCCTGCTCGGCCGGTCCCTTGGAGCCGGCGACCGGCGCGTCGATAAACCTGACCTTGCGCTGCTTTGCCTCCATTGCCATGAGCTTCGAAAATGAAGGATTCACCGTGCTGCAATCGATCCAGAGAGACTGCGGAGCGAGACTTCCCAGGAAACCGTTCTTGTCCAAAAGCGCGGTTTCGGCCACTGCGTCGGGTTTTGAAAGCATGGTGATAACGATCTTGACCTGTCCTGCCAGATCAGCCGGCGTTTGCGCCCGCAACGCTCCCTGGGCGATGAGCGGTTCCGTTTTTTCCCTGCTTCTGTTGTAAACAACAAGCTCATGTCCTTTTTTTCGCAGGTTCGCTGCCATGCGGCTTCCCATGATGCCCAGCCCGATAAAACCGATCTTCATAGAATCCTCCTGAGTGGCAGCCTCTCCGGCTGCTTTTGCCAGGGTTCAGCGGCCCTGTTGACGTTCCTGACGTCCTTCCCGGCCATCGCCTTGAACCGCCTTCTGCGGCTGCTGTACCGGTTTTCTGATGATGATCCGGGGTTCACGTATTTTCCTGATCGGAAGATTTTCCGGCGGTTGCGATCTGAACACCGACGCTCCCCGTTCCCGTATCAAGGGACGTTCGTTCCTCATTTCTTCCGGCCGGATCCTGCGGAACCGTGCCGGCGGAAGGGCTTGCGGAGAAGAAGGCCGGTTCACGATCGTCGGCGGCGCGGCAACGGGCCGCTCCGGCCGCACTTGGGGCCTGTTTTCCCTGTTTGCCGGGCGCACCCGTTCCTGCCCGGGAACCTGATGTTGCCCCTGATTGCTCCTTTCGGGCGCCAGGAAGATCGGCATGCGCGGTTTTTCCCGGGGCGGGACGATGTCGATGGTTGCCCCGGGACGGTGTCTTGTTTCCGTAAAGGGGTTCTCATTGATCCTGACCGGCGCCCGTCTTCCCGTGCCAAAGGTGTCCCGCCGCGCGACGACGACTGCGTTGGTCACCCCGGCGTTGACGTAGGTCCGGTTCGCCACGATTGTGTTGATATTGACGTTGGTGATATTCCTGCTCCAGGGGCCGTAATAACCGTAGCCATAATAAATCTCTCCTGGAGCGAGCGGCACCCACGCCACATAGGTCGGTGTGACGACCCAGCCCACGTATCCGGGACTCCAGTATGCGGCGCCGGCTGCCGGCGGGACCCAGCACCAGCCGCGGGACGCAATGAAGACCCAGCGCCCGTAATGGCAAGGCGCCCAGCACCAGGGATCTCGGGCGATCCAGACGTAATTGCCGTGAATCCAGACCCAATTGCCGACGGTATAGGGCGCCCACGTCGACACAACGACCGTGGGAGTCCAGACATAGCCGTAGTCGCTTACATAGTCCCATTGTCCGTTGCTGTCGAAATCGGAAGAATATTCATGAAGTTCGTCAGGCAAATACCGGGAGCTGTCGCCCCAGGCGGTCAGACGCCGGTCGCGGTCAATGTTCCACTGTTCCCAACCGTCGGGTGGGCTGATGGGTGCAAGATCTGCGGCATCTTCACCCCGGATCGTCAAGGTGTTCCCTGCGCTGACGTGAGTAGCGCCGGTCCTGCTCTCGGCAACGGCGTCCCCTTTGAGCACCGAGACCTCAAGCACATTGTCTTCAGACACATCGATCAGCATGATGGAATTATCGTAGCTGCGGAGCGACGATTGCGGCGTGTCGACCTGGACGGTCTGTATCCCGCTCCTGCGGTTGTTGATGTAGACATGGCCCTGGTCGAGATAGAACTGGGCCGAGTCAGGAGAAATGGTCAGGATGTCGAGGGCCGTGTTGCTGTCCATGCGCGCATAGACGCCGCCGCGGATCTGAAGTTCCGCCTTGCTGTTGCCGGCGACCCAGATCCGGTCCCCCTCGTTCAGCGGCAGATTGACCTCGGCTGCTGTCCAGTCCGTGGAGTCCTTGATCAGGACCTGCACATCACCTTCGATCAGGCTCAGCCGGACCAGCCCGAGGTCCTCGGAGAAGGCAAATACCGGATGCAACACCAGGAAAACGAACAGCATGACTTGGCCAAAGATTCTCACAGTAGGCCTCCTTATCCATTCCCTCTTTTCATATATTCTACCTTATTAGACAATGAATTGTCCATGCGGTTGAATGGGACCCGCGGAATTCCGCTCTTTTTTGCACTTCCCTTGACTTTGTGTCCGCAAATTGTCAGAATTATTGTATGAAAGCAAAATTTCCCATAGCCCTGTCTATCATCGCCCTGAGCGTCGCTGTCGGCGTGGGCATGGACCGTTCGAGCGAAGTCTTGCGCGTAAAAGACGGGAAGACGATGTCCTTCGACCGGATGATTCAGGACGTCAAAAAGGCAGATATCATTCTTGTCGGCGAGGTCCATGACATGCCGGAGCACCATCAACTGGAACTTGAAGTCATCCGGGCGTTCCATGGAGCCGATGCGCCTCTCGTTGTCGGTCTTGAAATGTTCAGGGCCGACAGCCAGCAATCGCTCGATGAGTGGGTGAAGGGGGCGATGCCAATGGACAAGTTCCTGCCCGTGTATTACGACAACTGGCGCGAGGCCTGGCCTCTGTATAAGAACATCTTTTCCTATGCCCGTGAACACACGATTCCCCTGATCGGGCTGAACATTCCGGACAAGATCGCCGAAACAGTTGCTCAGCGGGGATTCACATCACTCACGGCAGACGAAAAAAAACAGCTCCCGCCGGAGATCAGCTGTGATATCGACCCGACATACATGGAATTTATCAAAAAAGCCTATGCCGGCCACGCGCGAAGGGACGAGGGAAAATTCCTGAATTTTTGTGAAGCGCAGATGGTGTGGGACAAGTCCATGGCCTGGCATCTTGTTACGTACCTGAATAATCATCCGGGCAAGACGGTAATTGTTCTTGCGGGAGTGGGACATGCGTGGAAACGCGGGATTCCCGAGCAGGTTGCGAAACTTTCGAAATATAAAACTGCCGTTATTGTGCCTGTCATCCCCGGCCAGGTAGAACCGGACAGCGTTACGATCCACGATGCGGATTATGTCGTGCTGCGTTGATTCGCACATCCATCCCGTGCTTGAAAAAGCCAGGGGGGCACTCTCCGGCTCATCGTCGGAAGGGCATCACCAGAAGATCTCTCCAAAGAAATCCTTCATGACTTCCCAGGACCGTTTATCCGCCTTCTCATTGTAGGCCGCTCCCCGGGAATTGTCAGATCCGTTCTCCGGATTGGTGAAGCCGTGCACGGCATTGCCGTAGCTCACCAGGTACCAGTCAATGCCGGCTTTGCGCATCTCGTCTTCGAAGGCAATCACCTGGTCAGGCTTGACCGAGGGATCATCGGCGCCGGAGAGCGCCGCGACCTTGGCCTTGATGTGTTTCGCATCATCAGGATTCGGCGTGGCAAGCCCGCCGTGGAAGCTTACAACGCCGGCAAGATCGGCGCCGCTCCTGGCAAGTTCCAGGACGGTTGTTCCGCCGAAGCAGTATCCGATGGCGGCGATGCGTTTCTGATCAACGTGAAGATCCTTCTTCAGAACGTCCAGACCTGCGGTCGCGCGGGCGCGAAGCAGGTTTCTGTCGTTCCCGCTGCGAAACTTTCCCGCGAGTGCCATGGCTTCCTGGGGCGTTTTCGCCCGGATGCCCTTGCCGTAAATGTCGGCTGCAAAAGCGACGTAGCCGAGCTGCGCTATCTGCTCCGTACGTCTTTTAATATAGTCATTAATACCCCACCACTCGTGGACTATGAGCACGCCCGGTCGAATTCCCTTTATGGTTTCGTCATAGGCCAGGTAGCCTTCGAGCGTTGCGTCTCCCTCCTTGTATTCAATCGATTCCGTGTGGATGTCCTCATGAGCTTTCGTGGCGAGAATAAAAGCGAACAGGAGCGGGAAAAGGGAATACATGGCGATATCCTCACTTTATTTTTTTTATGAACTCGTCAATAGATATCGCGGGAAGCGACATGAGATGGACTGATCCCCGGGAGCCAATTTCAACGGACATCTTCATGACGGTCTCGTTGTCCGGCGCTTCGACAATATTCACGAAATCGTAGGAACCCAGGAGCGCGTACTGTTTGTGGATCTTGACGCCCATGGTCTCGATCTCCCGGTTTACTTCAAGGATCCGCTCGGGTTTCTGCTTGATCGTCCTTCTGCCTTCGTCGGTTAAGTTGCTCAGGATCACATAGTACGGCATGGCATTATCCTCCTCATCGATGAGATTGTCGTCATGGCAGCCTGCTGATACTTTAGTTACTAAAGAAT
>JAJYKN010000159.1 GCA_021788515.1 Nitrospirota bacterium
ACCAGGACAACGATGTCCGTCACCTGGGCGCCGCGCGCCCGCATGGCCGTAAACGCGGCATGTCCCGGCGTGTCGAGGAAAGTGATGTCCCGTCCCTTCAGGCTGACCTGATAAGCGCCGATATGCTGAGTGATCCCGCCCGCTTCCCTGGACACGACGTTCGTCTCCCGTATCGAATCAAGGAGCGAGGTTTTTCCGTGGTCCACGTGACCCATGATTGTGACCACCGGCGGTCTCGCGACCATGGTCTCGACGGCATCAACGACCTCCGTCAGCACGTCCTCGGCGGATTCGATGTTTGCAATCTCGGCTTTCACGCCGTACTCCTCGGCCATAAGCAACGCCGCGTCCATGTCCATGGGCTGGTTCTGCGTTGCCATGATGCCCATGGCCATGAGTTTCTTGATGACGTCGCCCACTTTCTGGCCAATAACCTCGGCGAATTCCTTTATCGTACAGCCTTCCTGGATTTTCACGACCTTCTTCCGAGGCTTGGTAATCTCTGAAACTTCCGTCTGCGGGCCGCCGTGCCTGTCGTCCTTCTTGTGCGGCTTTTTGCCGATAGGAAGCGTCTTGAGGTCGGGAAGCTTTTTGAAAGACGGTTTATCCCTGAATTCCCGTTCTTTTTTCTGATCGAAGTCGGGCTGCTTCTTTTGCCACTTCTTCTTTGCAGGCTTGCCCGGAGGGGGAGCCAGGGACGGCGGTACCTGTGAGGCCGCTAAGACGGGCGATCCAAAAGTCGTTTTTGTAAAGGGTCGGGCGCCCGGGCGAGGGGCAGGTCCACCCGGCCGAGGGGCAAAACCACCTGGCCGGGGCGCAGCGCCACCAGGCCTGAAGGGTTGCTGAAACCGTGTTGATGGCCCGGATGGCGGTCCTGCAGGGTGCCCCCGGTCCGGTTGTTGCTGTTGTGGCTGGAGCTGCGCAACGGGAGGAACCTGAGCAGGCGGTGCAGCCTGCGGCTCTTCTACGGCAACAGGTTGAGTTGGTTTTGTTTGTCCCGGAGGTGGAATGAGTGGTGGAGCGGGCATTTCCGGTTTCGGTGGCGGTGGTATCACCGGCGCCGGTTTTGGTTTTGTTCCGGGCTTTTCAAGGGTGGAAGAAAACTTGCCGATCAACGCAGCGGCCTTCTTTAATCGTTCTTCTTTCGAAAGGAGCGGATCGACGGCGTCTTTTTCCTTTTTTGTCTTCTCTTTTTCCTTCTCTTTGCGCGTTGCTTTCAGTTTCTCGATCAGGGATTTTGTCTCTTTATCGTCGAGGCCGCTGGATGCAGTTTTCCCTTTGATGCCCATCTTTTCGAGCACCGAGACAAGGTCCTTGCTCTCAACTCCCATTTTTTTTGCCAGCTCATGTACCCTGATCACGGTCATAAAATCGCATACCCCCGGACGGTTCTAAGTAAATGTCCACTTACCACTTAGTGAATAGAATATTTTACTCTACTCACTGATATTTATCAAGCCTTTTAATCTCTGCGACTGGTCCCACAGCGCGTCTGCAAGCCCTTTGTCGAGAATTGCGACGACGCCGACGAGCTCCCGGTTCAGAATGCCTCCGAAAACTTCCCGAGTGAAGAGCGTTTCGTGACGGATCGATTCCCTGCCGTGGACCGACAGTTTTTCCCGTGTGCCGTCCGAAAGATCGCGGGCATAGAGCAGGAGTTCCACCCGCCCCTTCTCCAGCGCATCGTGCACCGCAGAATATCCAGCAGCCAACTTTCCTGCTTTCATCGAGATCGCAAGCAGCTCCTTGAGCTTCCCGGTAATACTCGCGGTGAGCTGGGACAGAAACGTCTCAACATCCGGAGGCCGGACTTTGAGTCGCAACGCCCTTCCCAGCGCTTCTTTCGTCAGCGCCTTCGCAATGCACTCTTTTTTAGGGCAGACATAGGCGGCGCGGCCGGCCAGTTTTTCCCGATAGTCGATGAGGAGGCCGTCAGGACCGGCGATGAGCCTCACCACCTCGTCTTTTTTGAACAGTGATCTGCAGCCTATACACGTTCGTTCCGGTTGATGTTTCATGTTCCTCGCGAATGTGCTTACCGTTTACTTTCCCAACAGCGCGCGGGCAGATACCAAGATCTTTTGTGCTGTTTTTTCGCCGATGCCGGGCACGGCCAGAATTTCCTCATCGGACATGGCAGCTATCTTTTCAACAGTGTCGTAGCCGGACGCCTTGAGCTGTTCTGCCGTCTTTTGTCCCACGCCGTCGATAACGGTCAGATCAACGCCGGTTTCTGCAGTCGCCGCGCCGCTCTCCGTTGCCTGGGCCTCCAGAGTTTCCGCGGCTTCCGTTTCCTCGGCCATTTTGCGCGTCTCTTCGACGATGGCGGCCTCGATCTCCTGCTCCCGTTCTTTCTGGCGTTCCTGATCGTATTCGGACTCGCTCAGAATGTCGATCTTCCACCCTGTCAGCTTCGCGGCAAGTCTGACGTTCTGACCTTTTTTGCCTATGGCCAGGGAAAGCTGGGAATCGGCAACCACGGCCAGCGCGGAGCGGTCTTCTTCGGTCACACCGACCTTCTCGACCACGGCCGGGCTCAGAGCTTTCGCAATAAAGATGCGCGGGTCTTCGGACCAGGGGATGATGTCTATTTTCTCTCCCCGCAGTTCCCGGACCACGGCTTGGACACGGGAGCCTTTCATCCCGACGCAGGCGCCGACGGGGTCAACCTGGGATTCCTTGGAGGAAACGGCGATCTTGGTGCGGTCGCCGGCCTCGCGAACAACGCCCTTGACTTCGACGATGTTCTCATAGATCTCGGGCACTTCCATTTCGAACAAGCGCGAGACGAAATCGGGGTGGGCGCGGGAAAGCACGACCTGCGGTCCCTTCGACGTGTCCCGCACCTCCATGACAAAGGCGCGCACGCGGTCTCCCCTGCGGTAGCTCTCGCGGGGCACCTGCTCGCGCGCGGGCAACACGGCTTCGGTCTTGCCGAGATCGATGTAATACGCGCCCTTTTCATGACGAAGTACGATGCCGTTCACAAGCTGGCCGATCTTGTCGTTGAATTCCTTGAAAATAACGTCGCGCTCGGCTTCGCGCACTTTTTGCACAATGACCTGTCGCGCCGTCTGGGCCGCGATCCTGCCGAACCCCTGGAACTCCACCTGGAGCGGCACTTCGCCGTCCATTTGCGCTTCAGGATAGAGCGTCAGGGCCTCATCCAGGGTTATTTCCTCGTCGGCATTCACTACGTCCTGGACGACCTTCTTATAGGCGTACATGACGATATCTCCCCGCTTCGGATCGATCTGTACGGCGATCCGCTGCGCGCCATACTTTTTCTTTGCCGCGCTCACGAGCGCCGACTCGACGGCTTCGATCACCATTTCCTTGGAAATGCCCTTTTCTTTGCTGATCTGGTCGATCACATGAATCAATTCCTGACTCATAGGTCTTTCTCCTCCTGATAAATCTTTAAATATAAGAACGAGTTGCCGCGGCTTTACCGTAAGAATGCAGCTACTGCAACGACTTTTCGACTCAGAATTCCACCTCAAGAGAGGTCTTTGCTATGGCGCTCAGCGGGATTTCCATGACCGTTCCCGTTTCGAGCTCCACTTTCACTATTTCATTGACCAGGCCGAGCAGCTTTCCTTTGAACACTTTCTGGCCGTTGATCTGCTGGTACGTCTTGACCTTGATCGTACTTCCCGTGAAACGGACGAAATGCCCGGGGGTGGTCAGCGTTCGATCAAGTCCGGGGGAAGAGACTTCCAGCGTGTACGCATGAGGAATGATATCCTCCACGTCGAGAGCCGCGCTCAGGTCCCTGCTTACAGACTCGCAGTCACTCAAGGTGACCCCTGATTCCTCCCGGTCGATGAATATCCTCAAAAGCCATTTCGGCCCGTGCTTCTGGAGCTCCAGGTCCCAGAGGGAGAGTCCGAGCGACTCCAGAATCGGATCGAGGAGCTGCCGTATCTGATCCGCCATATCGGCCATGATTTCCCCCAAATAAAAAGAGTGGGCAAATGCAATTGCCCACTCTAAAAGGATTTTCCCAGAGTGTTACTCATCTTTTAACACAGCAGCGCCGGGAATGCAAGAAAAAAGTGCGCGTTCAGCCGGTTCAGACGAAATACGGCCCCACCCAACGATGACCCGCATGAACGGAGGGAAACAGCAGCGTTCCCTATTTGTTCAACAACGCCGCCGCTTCTTTGGCAAAATAGGTGAGGATGATATCCGCTCCCGCTCGCTTCATGGCAATGAGCGACTCCATCATGGCGCGTTCGCCGTCGATCCATCCGAGCTTTGCAGCTGCCTTGATCATGGAGAACTCACCGCTCACATTGTAGGCCGCCACGGGCAGGTTGAATTGCTGTTTGACCTGGTAGATAATATCGAGATAGGCGAGCGCCGGCTTGACCATCACGATGTCGGCGCCCTCGTCGACGTCCAGCGCCACTTCACGCAAGGCCTCTCGGCTGTTCGGAGCGTCCATCTGGTATGAACGCCGGTCGCCGAACTGCGGCGTCGATTCCGCTGCCTCGCGGAAGGGTCCGTAGAAGCTTGACGCATATTTGGCTGCGTAGGACATGATCGGCGTATCGGAGAAGCCCTCGCTGTCGAGCGTATGCCTGATGGCGCCGACCCTGCCGTCCATCATGTCCGAGGGCGCAACCATGTCCGCGCCTGCCTTGGCATGGGAGAGCGCTTCTTTGGCCAGGAGCTCCAGCGTGGCGTCGTTCTGCACGGTATTGTTTTTGATCACGCCGCAATGGCCATGACTTGTGTATTCGCAGAGACAAACATCGGTGATGACAATGAGTTCCGGCAGTTTGTTCTTGATGGCTTTGATTGCGTGCTGGACAATGCCTTCGTCCGAATAGGCCTCACTGCCGACCTCATCCTTGTGCTCAGGCAAGCCAAAGAGCAGCACCCCGGGCACGCGAGCGGCGGCGACGCGCTCGATCTCCGGGCCAAGCTGATCCACCGACAGGTGGTAGTTTCCGGGCATCGAGCCGATCTCATTGCGCACGCCACTGCCGGGCACAACAAACATCGGGAAGATGAAATCATCCACCGACACATGCGTCTCGCGCACCAGGCGGCGGATGCTTTCG
>JAJYKN010000160.1 GCA_021788515.1 Nitrospirota bacterium
CGCTGAGGACCAGCTGTTTTTCTTTGAGACCGTCGGATTGACCTGCCTTGATCAAACCGGAGGAGGACCTGAGCGTCACGGTTTTCTGATTATCAAATATGGCCACTCGGATGTTTTCAGATCCTCGGGCAAGAGCAGGCAGGAAGAGCAGTCCGATGAGAAGGAAAAAGGTTTTTGCAGGCATACTCGTAAGTTGCTTCCTGAGCAATATCAAACCGGGTCCGTTGTTTTGCGATACCGGTCCCGCTCGCTGTAGATACAGCCGCAGTACTGCTGCCGGTACAGGCCCATGGCTTTGGATTCCACGATTCCCTCGCGCCAACCGCGACGGAAGTCCTCGTCATAGAATTCGATCCCGTGCCTTTCGGCCATTTCCCGCCCAACGCCGACGATCGCATCGTGCTTTTGGAATTTACTGTACAAAAGAGACGTGGTAAAAGAGCGAAAACCCCGTTCCTTTGCCGCCGCTGCCGCGGCATCGAGCCTCATCCGGTAACAGTGCTCGCACCGCTCTGCTCCCTTACCCGCAACACGAAGAAGATATTGATCGAGATCGTATCCGTCGCGGTACACGATCTCAAGTCCGACGCGGCCTGCAAACTCCTTAACCGTATCAAGTCTTTTCCGGTACTCCTGGTAGGGGTGGATGTTGGGATTGTAGAAATATCCCGTGGGCTCGAACCCTTCTTCCTTCAGCCGGTAATAGGGATAGAGAGCGCAGGGGGCGCAGCAGATATGAAAAAAAATTTCCACGACACTACTCCTCAAGCGAATTCACTGTTCTCTTGCCGGGTTTTTTTGCTGTGTCCCGACGTTCACCGCTCCTCCTTCAAGCAAGGCCGAGATCGGCAAATCCCAACCGCAGGGCGGAAAGAGAGGGAAAATTTCGTCAAACCAGGCGGTCCTAGAGGAGCTTTTCCTGCATTGACGAAGGCCTTTTCCTGCCGAAATATTCATAGCACAGGCGAGTGGCCTGCCTGCCTCGCGGGGTCCTGTCAAGAAAACCTTCCTGGATCAGGAACGGTTCATACACATCCTCAAGCGTGTCCTTTTCCTCGCTGAGCGCAGCTGCAAGGGTATCGAGCCCCACGGGACCGCCTTCAAATTTATCAATGATCGTCAGCAGCAGCCTCCGATCCATATGATCGAACCCCTTTTCGTCCACCTCAAGCCGCTTCATGGCGTTTACGACCAGGTCCTGGGTGATCGTGCCGTCGCCCTGCACCTGGGCAAAATCGCGCACCCTGCGGAGGAGCCGGTTTGCGATGCGGGGGGTGCCCCGGGAGCGCCGCGCGATTTCTACGGCCGCCGCTGCGGCTATCGTCGTTTGAAGCAGTCCGGCCGAACGTTGGACGATTTTTCTGAGCTCATCGGGATCATAAAAGGTGAGCCGGTCGATCACGCCGAAGCGGTCCCGGAGCGGAGACGTCAGAAGGCCGGTCCGCGTCGTGGCGCCTACCAGGGTAAAACGCGGCAAGTCGAGTTTGATCGACCGCGCGCCAGGCCCCTGACCGATGATGATGTCGAGCTGGAAATCCTCCATGGCCGGATACAGGATCTCCTCCACAACGCGGTTCAACCGGTGGATCTCGTCGATGAACAGCACGTCGTTTTCCTGGAGACTCGTGAGAATCGCGGCAAGGTCGCCGGCGCGCTCCAGCACGGGACCGGAGGTCGTTTTAATGCATACGCCCAGCTCATGGGCGATGATGTTCGCCAGCGTGGTCTTGCCCAGCCCCGGAGGGCCGCAGAAGAGGACATGGTCAAGGGCCTCCCGCCTCCTTTTCGCCGCCTCGATAAAAACCCGGAGGTTGTCCTTGATGCGGTCCTGGCCCACGAAATCATCGAACCCGAGGGGCCGCAGACTTCTGTCAAGCTGCACATCATCGTCATTCTGTTCCGGCTCTATGACTCTCTCAGACACTGATCCCCTCGTGATCTTTCAGGAAAAACTCCGAAAACAAAAATCGAACAACAGCTGCTGAAGCAGGCCTGTTCATTTTTTCCTCAACAGGCTCAACGCTTCCCGAATAAGGTCTTCGACCGGAGACTCCGGCTTGCTCTGCCTCACCTTCTTCAGGACCTCTTCCGCAAGCGGCTTTTTATAGCCCAGGTTCACGAGAGCGGAAACAGCGTCTTCGACAACATCTGTCCCTGCCTCCGGCTGCCCCGGCATTGTTTGAGCCTTCGGCAGAAACTTGATTTTGTCCTTTAGTTCGAGAACCATCCGCGCGGCGGTTTTTCTCCCGATCCCGGGGATCGTACAAAGCTTCGAATCATCGGCGGCAAAAATGGCTGACGTGACCTCGACAACGGACAGACTCGAAAGAATTGAAAGGGCAAGTTTGGGGCCGATGCCGGACACGCCCAAGGTGAGAAGAAACAGCTCTTTTTCCGCCTCCGTCAGAAAACCGAAGAGCGAAAGTGCGTCCTCGCGTACATGCGTATGAATGGAAAGACAGATTTCCTCGCCGACTTCGGGAAGACCATAATAGGTCGAAAGCGGGACCTGCACCTGGTATCCGACGCCGGCAACGTCGACGATAAGATAATCGTTCGCTTTCCGGCTCAACTTGCCTGTAAGAGATGCGATCATCTCAAACTGCCTGCGGTCTGCGGCCGACCGTTCCCCGCATGGCGCCGAGCCCCCTGCCCGGCTGCCGGAGGGCGGACGGGTTTTTCAGGATTTCTCTCAGTCTCGATGAATGAATATGGCAGATGGCCGCGGCAAGCGCGTCGGCGGCGTCTGCCGGATGAGGGACCTTCGGGAGGTCGAGCAGGGCCTTGACCATGAGCTGCACCTGCTTTTTTTCCGCCTTTCCGTGGCCGACGACCGCCTGCTTCACCTCCAGCGGAGCGTATTCAAAAACAGGCAGACCTGCGTTCATGGCAGCAAGAATAGCGACGCCCCGGGCATGGCCGAGTTTGAGCGCTGATTGAATGTTTTTGGAGACGAAGAGGTCTTCAACCACCACGATGCGAGGCCGATGCTTAACAATGATCTTTTCCAGCTCCTCGTAGATCTTTTTGAGCCGCTGCGGGAAAGGCTGCTTGGCAGACGGGCTGATGCCTCCTGAAACAACATGGAAAAGCTTATGGTCTTCTTCTTCAACGATTCCGTACCCGGTCGTCAACGTCCCCGGATCAATCCCCAGCACCCTCATAAATCCCCCTGTCACATCCAGAAGTCAGAAGACAGACTGTCAGAAGTCAGACTGAATCAGGTCCTTCCGTCATCTGCCTTCTGTCATCTGCCTTCGCGCTACTCCGCGTTCATGATCTCTTCGGGAATATCGAAGTTGGCGTATACGTTCTGCACGTCGTCGTTGTCTTCCAGCGTTTCCACGAGACGGAGCATCTGCTGGGCTTCCTTGCCGTCGAGCTTTACATAGGTCTGCGGGACCATGGTGATCTCGGCTACCTCGGGGACCACTCCGCCGTCTTCAAGCGCCTTTTTGACTTTTTCAAAATCGTTCGGAGGCGTCGTAATGACGTAATTTTCATCCTCGGTCTGCATGTCCTCGGCCCCCGCATCGAGGGCAAGCGACATAAGCTTGTCCTCATCGACCTTCGAATGATTGACCACCAGATAGCCTTTTTTGTGGAACATCCAGGAGACGCAGCCCGCCTCTCCCATGTTCCCCCCGGCCTTGCTGAAAATGTTGCGGACCTCCGAAACCGTCCTGTTCCGGTTGTCAGTCATGACCTCGGCAATGACCGCCACGCCGCCCGGGCCGTACCCTTCATACATGATTTCCTCGTAGGAGACTCCCGGCAGTTCGCCCGTCCCTTTCTGGATCGCGCGCTTGATATTTTCAGCCGGCAGACTTACTCCCTTTGCCTTGGCGATCGCGGTCCTGAGGCGGGGGTTCCCGCCTGGATCGCCGCCGCCCAGTTTGGCCGCAACGGTGATCTCTTTGGCAAGCTTGGTGAAGATTTTCCCGCGCTTTGCATCGGTAGCGGCTTTTTTATGTTTCGTTGTTGCCCATTTAGAATGACCCGACATGAAACCTCCTGTAAAAATCAAATTCCAACAACCAAATAACAGATCCCAAATAATATCCAAACTGCAAATTCCAATATCCGAAATGTTTTGAATTTGAGCCTTCGTGCTTGGAATTTATTTGTTATTTGGTGTTTGCTATTTCGTACTTGGTATTATTTATCTTTCCGCGGTCTGCAGATCGTGCTCCATGTCTTCTTTGAGCTTCGTAAAAATCATCCTGCCTGCCGCGGTCTGGAGAACGCTCGTAACCGCCACGTCGACATTTTTATTGATATACTTGCGCCCGTTCTCAACCACGATCATCGTGCCGTCATCGAGATAGGCAACGCCCTGCCCCGACTCCTTGACTTCCTTGAGCACGAAGACCCGCATACTCTCCCCCGGAAGGGCGACCGGCTTTACCGCATTCGAGAGATCGTTGATATTCAGCACCTTGACCCCCTGCAGTTCGGCCACCTTGTTCAGGTTGAAGTCGTTCGTAATGACCTTTGCGCCGAGTTTCTTGGCCAACGCAATCAACTTACTATCGACTTCCCGGATCTTCGGGAAGTCCTCTTCGATGATCCGGACCTCCATATGGCTCATTTTCTGTATCCGGTGCAGGATGTCGAGCCCCCTTCTGCCGCGCGCCCGCTTGAGCGAGTCCGAGGAATCGGCGATGTGCTGCAGCTCATGCAGGATGAACTGGGGGATGATGATCGTGCCGTCCAAAAACTCCGTCTCACAGATATCGGCGATCCTGCCGTCGATGATCACGCTCGTATCCATGATCTTGATGTTTTCTTCCGTCCCGCTCTTGAAAAGCTTCTTGATATTGGCGGGATTGAACCGTTCGCCTTCCCGAATCCCGATCATGATGCCGACGTACCCGAAAAACCCGTTCATGAGGAGCAGAATGAAGTTGACGATGCTCCGTTCGAGCGGCACCAGCTTCAGGGGGGCCGCAATGATATTCGCGGACGTCAGCCCGATGATGAAACCGAGAATACCGCCGATAATGACCTTTAATGAGACCCGT
>JAJYKN010000161.1 GCA_021788515.1 Nitrospirota bacterium
GGGGTTCTTGTGTACTGCAATTTCCTCCGCATGTACACGCAAGACTTTTTGCCTTTGCTTTTTCCAACGCTTCCTTCCCCTCCCGGAAGCAGAGGCCCGCGATCGCAAATGTACCAACGGAGTCAATACCGCCTATATGGGTGAGTTCGTATCCGACGCTTGCAATGAGCAGAACGATTGAGAGCTGCAGACAGGCGCGCGTACACGCGGCATCCGACAGGATGGCCTCGGACTTGAGCTGTTGCCCGACCTTTACCTTATAGTGGATCAGCAGCCACATTGTGGCAATGGATATCAAGGAAACCACGATGCCCCAGAACGTAGACTCCGGCTTATGCCCACGATAGAGATCGACGGCGGCAGTGATCGCGAGCCCTACGGTAAGCACATAAAATCCAGTCCCTGTAATCTTGAGAGCCGTTTGCTCGAAATGATCGAGGTTCTCTTCGCCGTTATTCCTGATCCTCCGCACCATGTGCCAGATACCGATGCCCGAAATCACCTCAACGAAAGAATCGACGCCAAAGCCGAAGAGCGCCATGCTCCCATCCTCAAGACCGAAAAAGACAGAGACAACACCTTCAATGACGTTATAGGCAATAGTAATGAGCGCCAGGGCCGAGGCAAAGGCATACAGTTTTTTATTTTTATTTGTAAATTTTAGCGTGATCATGTCTATTCCTATCTCAGCGCCCGCTGTTATATTTTACACGGGATTACTGCTCTTAAGGCAAAATAACGTCCGGCAGCTCACACCTATTCCTCATCCTTTTTTTCAAATTTTCCGTACCGCAGGGCGAGAGCCGGGAGGACCAGCAGATTGAGGACCGTCGAAGTCGCAAGGCCGCCGAGGATGACAACGGCCATAGGCCCTTCGATCTCCCGGCCCGGCGCGCCGCTGCCGATCGCGAGGGGAAGCAGTCCCAGGGCCGTGGCAAGTGCCGTCATCAGAATGGGCGACAGCCTTTCCGAGGCGCCGCGGATCGCGGCCTCCGGTCCCCAGGTCATTCCCTCCACGGCCACCAGGTGCTCATAGTGCGCGATCATCATCATGGAGTTCCGAAGCGTGATGCCGAAAAGGGTGACGAAACCCACGAGAGCGCCGATGGAAACCCCGCCTCCGAAGCCGAAGACCGCAAGCACTCCTCCCACGAGGGCAAAGGGCAGGTTCGCCAGGACGATCAGGAGATTGCGAGAGCTGCCAATGACCACGGAGAGCAGGAGAATGATCGCCAGCCCCGCCAAAAAAGAATGAACGAAAAGGTCTTGCCTTGTTTGGGCCTGGCCCGCAGCCGCGCCGGTGAATTCCGTATAGCTTCCCGCCGGAAAAGAAACTTCTTTGGCTATCTGTTTTTTCGCCTCTTCGACGAAGGAATTAATGTCGCGCCCAGCCACGTTGCAAGTCACGGTCTGCACCCGTCGCGCGCCTTCATGAAGCACGATATAGCGGCCGGAGGTCTCCCTGAGCTCCGCAAGCTCCCGCAGCCGCACGTACATTCCGGCGGGATTCCTCAGCGGAAGAGCGCCTACGTCAACGATGGACCTGCGCGTCTTCGGGTCAAGGATCACGGCCACGTCGAACACCCGATTGCCGTCATAGACCTGTCCTGCGATGTCACCCTGAAAAGCGGTGCGGATTGCGCCCAGCACGTCAACGGCCTCGAATCCCCAGTGGTCGAGCCGTTCCTTTTTTAGCCGCACCGATAGCTGCGGCGTGCCAGGCGGAGACTGCACCTGGACGTCGGTTGCGCCGCTTACCCTTGACAGAACACCCGCCACCTTTCTCGCTTTGGCGTCCAGAATGTCCAGGTCATTGCCATAGATGTTCACGACCACCGACGCAGTGTATCCGGAGAGGGTCTCCTCGACCCGTTCCGTAAGAAAGGTCTTGACCGCGAAGTTAACGCCGGGGAACTTCGCCAGTGCGCGCCTGACGTCGACAAGCGCAAGCTCCGCATCCTCTCCGCTTAGCGGTTTCAAATCCACGTCAAATTCGCTGTAATGCGTACCGAAGACATCATCTGCTTTTTCCGCCCTGCCCGCACGCTGAGACACAACGCGAACAAAGGGAAGCTTCAAAAGTTCGAGCGTCACCTGACGGCCGATCCTCAGGGATTCGGCGAGCGAAGTTCCCGGAACAGCGGACATGTGCACGATATAGTGGCCTTCCTTAAGCTCCGGCAGAAATCCGCCGCCCAAAAACGGGAGCGCGGCGAGCCCTGTTGCGGCAAGGAGGGCCACAGAGACGAAGAGCATGCGCGGATAATGGAACAAGCGTACCAGGAGCGCGTCATACCGGCGCCGAAGCCAATGTATCAACCACGGCTCCTTGAATTCGCGCTTGCCGAGAAGGGCCAGGCACATGGCGGGCGTTACGGTCAGGGCGACCGCGAGCGAGGCAAGCGTTGCGAGGATGTAGGCCACGCCCAGGGGGGCAAAGAGCCGTCCTGCCACGCCTGACATGGTCAGGACAGGGATGAAGACGAGGGCGATCACGATCGTGGCGTAGACCACGGCGCTTCTAACCTCCAGTGAGGCCTCGAGCACGACGCGAAGAATCGGTTGCGAAGAACCCGTTTGACGGTGTTCCCGGACCCTTCGGAAGATGTTCTCCACCATGATCACAGCGTCGTCCACGAGAAGACCTATGGAGATGGCCAGGCCACCCAGGGTCATGGTATTGAGACTTATGCCGAGCCGTTCCAGGACCATTATCGCGGCGAGCAAGGACAGCGGGATCGCTGCAAGGGATATGGCCGCAGTGCGGAAGTTGAACAAGAAAAGAATGAGGACAAGAACCACGAGTACCGCGCCGATATACAAAGACGAGCGCACGTTGCGGACCGCTGTCAGAATAAAGTTCGCGGGTCTGAACAGATCCGCATGGAGAACTATATCTTGGCCTGCCAAACCCGGACGGAGCTCTTCTAGGGCCTTCTCGATATTTTGCGACACCTCCAGCGTGTTCGCACCGTACTGGGCCGAGATCACAAGACAGACACCGGGTTTTCCCATGACGGTCGAAGCGCCGATCGGCGGCTCGGGCGCCTCAATCACTTCGGCGATATCGCCGAGCCTTGCGTTCACGCTCACGTCCCCACCGCTTCCGCGGATCAACGCGGTCCCGGCGAGTTGGGCGGCGGTCAGGGATTGTGCATGGGTCTGGAGAGTGATCCGCTGGTTGGCGTTGTCGATGAAGCCCGCACCGCGTATGCCGGTGGCCCGGCGCGCGGCATCGAGCACGTCCTCAATCGCAAGGCCGTATGCCACCAGCCTGTCAGGGCGGAACCTGATCTGGAACTGCTTCACGTCCCCGCCGAAGACCGCGACCTTGGCAACTCCGGGAACGGCCAAAAGGCGCTGCTTCACCGTCCAGTCGGCAACGGTCCGCACATCCATGAGAGAGCGTTTATCCGAGGTCATTCCCACGATGAGAACTATGCTCGTCGAAGTGGTGAGCGGGGTCATGGCCGGCTGCTGCACGCCCTGGGGCAGGCTGCCGGAAAGCGTCGAAAGCCTTTCGGCGATCATCTGGCGGGCGAGATAGATGTCCGTACCGGAGCTGAACGTGACGGTGATGAGGGAAAGCCCCTGGATCGAACCGGACCTGAGCGATGCGACGCCGCTCACGCCATTCACGGCGTTTTCCACGGGCTGGGTGACGAGCGCCTCCACCTGCTCAGGCGAGAGACCCGCTGCCTCGGTCTGGATCACGACCTGGGGCGGCGCGAATTCGGGAAACACGTCGTATGTGGCCCGGGAAAGCGAGTACAGTCCGTAGGCCATGAGAACGAAGGCCAGCGCTATGACGACGCCCCGGAAGCGGAGCGAAAAATGTATGATTGCCTTTAGCATGGCAGTATCCCTGTCGTCTCTGATATCATTCTTCACCGATCCGTATCTGCGAGCGGAATTCTTCCGAGAGTAATAGCTGCGCGCCCTGCACTACCACACGATCGCCCGGTAAAAAGTTTTTCTTCACGATCCATCCGCTCGCTGACGGACGGTCTGATGAAAGCTCTTTCCGGACAAATCGCTCCGGGCCTTTCTGCACATAGACCCAGGCCTTACCGTCAAGCCAGACCACTGCCGCGTCCG
This sequence comes from Nitrospirota bacterium, assembly GCA_021788515.1. Lineage (GTDB taxonomy): Bacteria > Nitrospirota > UBA9217 > UBA9217 > UBA9217 > JAJYKN01. The sequence goes on from JAJYKN010000161.1 coordinate 4,099, forward strand.
GTACGACCACCGCGGAATACGCCTGCCGCCGCGCTTCGGACGTGCTCGGGGCGAGAGCCGCTGTATTGATCCCGCTTACCTTCTGCGTGGCCGCATCAAGAGTGATTACGCTCTCTCCGTGAACGATGGACACGCGCAGGGGAGCCTTGATGGGCCGCTCGCGCTCCTGCTCCATGGCGAGTTCTTTTCTCCCTTCAAGAAAGGTCCAGATGAGAAGGGCGATAACACCGCAAATTGCGATTGAGATAATAACGATTTTCAGTCCTCGCGAAATTCTCATGGCAGGTTTCCTCGCCCCTGTCTCGGATTGGCTTCCTGTTCCAGAAAAACATTTTCAATTTGCTCCAGCGGACGCTGCAGGGCGTCCTCCAGAAGACCAAGAGCTTGTTGCGCTTTTACATGAATATCGAGGCGCGAAAGCTCAGCAGTGATGAGCGAGACATCGGCATTCGTAAGGGTGAAGCTGGAGGTCTCGCCGGGCCTGAGCCTCTTCCGCAGAGTTTCCCGCCGCACGCGTTCTGCATCGAGGATATCCGTGGCTGTCTTCAGAGTTTGATACGAAGCGCGGTATCCTGCAAGGGCTTTGTCGAGCTCGCCTATGATCCGCGCCTGAAGGGCAGTAAAGCGAGCCGCGGCCTGCTGCCTGCGCGCTTCCGCCTCGGCAATCGGCCCTTCGTTGCGATTGAGCAGCGGAAGCGTCAGCGAGAACCCGATGGACCATTTGTTCTGTCCCTGGTCCCAGGTATAACCGGGTCCGATTTGAATGTCCGGGTATTGCTTCGCGATCTCAAGCCGGAGCGTGGACTCGCTCGCAGCATATTCCGCAAGCGCGGATAGGATATCCGGGCGGCTCAAGAGCGCCTGCCGTCTCATTTCATCGGATGGAAAATCTTTG
>JAJYKN010000162.1 GCA_021788515.1 Nitrospirota bacterium
GTGAGCGGGGTGCCTTCCAGGATAAATACATTCTGCAGAAGGGGTTCGACGCTCATCTTCAGATCTTCTTCCGTAGTAGCTTTGCGCGCGGCTTCCTTGATCTCTTTTGCAAGCTTCTCTGTGTTTATCTGCCAGTATTTTTTTTCAGCCGACATTCACTCCTCACTGTCAACTAAAACCGCATACATCTGTGATGTGAAAAAATCTCATCGTCATAACCTTGGATGAAGATAGTATAAGAACAAGCAAATTGCAAGCGGAAAGCGGAAATTAGTAGAGATGTGAGAAGCAGCAGACACAATAACAGTAATAAAAAAGGGGATGACTTTCATCATCCCCCTCATAATTTCCCTTCTTGCCTTCCTTACTTCTTCGCCCTCACCGGCTCATAGGTGCAGAACGGCTCCGCAGCCAGGTAGTCGCCGGAGATGGCAAAGGCCCGGGCCCGGCAGCCGCCGCAGACCCTGCGGTATTCGCAGATGCCGCATTTGCCGTGGTAGTGGTCGAGGTCGCGCATTTCCAAAAACAGCTTCGAGGTGTTCCAGACTTTGGAGAACGGCTCTTTCTTGATGTCCCCCGCCTCTTCTTCGAGGAACCCGCAGATCTGCACCTTGCCCACATGGGACACGAAGGCGAAGCTCTGGCCGCCCATGCAGCCTTTGGTCATGGCGTCGAGGCCGTGCGTCTCCGGCGTGACGGCAACACCTTTCTCTTTCTCGCCCTGGCGGAAGATGCGGTAGTAGTGGGGCGCACAGGTGGGCTTGAACTGGATCGGGGACTTGTCGCGCATCTCGTAGAACCACTTGAGCGTGCTCTCGTATTCCGCGGGCGGGATTTCCTGGTCCGCCAGGTCCTTGCCGCGGCCCGTGGGCACGAGCAAAAACGGGTGGTAGGCCACGGCGCCGAGGCCGATGACCATCTCCAAAAGCTTCGGCAAATCCTTCACATTGTGCTTCGTAATGGTGGTGTTCACCTGGAACTCCATGCCGACCTTTTTGAAGTTCTCGATGGCCTTCATCACGCCCTCGAAAGCGCCTTCCACGCGGCGGAACGCATTATGGCTCTCGGCGGTCAGGCCGTCGATCGAGAGCGATACGCGCATGACGCCCGAGTCCTTGATCTTCCGCGCAAGCTCTTCGGTCACCAGCAGGCCGCAGGGCGCCATCACCATGCGGAGCCCGAGCTTGGTGCCGTACTTGGCGATGTCGTAGATATCGGGCCGCATCATGGGCTCGCCGCCGGTCAGGATGATGATCGGGTCGCTGAAGGACTTGACGTCGTCCAGGAACCGGTAGCACTCCTCCGTGTTCAGTTCGCCGGCATAGGGACCGTGTTTTGCCGCGGCCCGGCAATGGACGCAGTTCAGGACGCAGCTCCTGGTCACTTCCCAGGCGATCAGCCGGGGAAGGTATTTCTTTTCGCCACCCGCACCTGAAGGATGACCGTGCCCTTGGGGCGCTTTGGTTGCATGAGGATGGGACATGAGAACTCCTTTGATTGTTATTGTGAAAACACGTCTCAAGTTTTCTGTCTCAAGTCTCAGGTTTTCCGGGGTTGCCGTTAACTTGAGACTCCTGATTTGAGACCCCAAACTCAAAACTTGATTATATTAACCAATCAGGCGGGAATAGTAAAGGCCAAATTCGGATATGCGCTGCAGGCAGGAACATCCTGACAAGGCCGTCAAGGACCTCTCTCGCCTTTTTCGCCGAATTCCGGATCAGGTCCCTGGCAAACCGCTGCTGGTTCGCGGACCGGAGCAAATGCGGTTCCGGCCCTGCTGTTTCGCGCTGTACAATGCCGAATCCGCCCTGCGCACAAGCTCCTCGAAATTCTCTTTGATCTCCGGCACCCACGCGCTCACGCCGATACTTACGGTCACCTTCAGCTTGTTCCCTCCCGTGACAAACTCAGCGGACTCCACCTTTTTACGCAGCCGCTCCGCCAGCAGCTCCGCACCTGCCTGGTCCATGGCCATCGCAAGCAGGCAGAACTCTTCTCCGCCGTACCGTGCGAACAGATCGGTATCCCGGAGTCCGTCTTTGATCAGTCCCGCGACGCCTGCAAGCACGGAGTCTCCGGCCTGGTGTCCGTAGGTATCGTTCACCTTCTTGAAATAGTCGATATCGAGCATCAGCAGGGAAACATGGGTCCCGTAGCGGTAGGAGCGCTTCACTTCCTGCTTGATCCTGTCCATGAAGTACTGGCGGTTGAAGACCTGCGTAAGGCTGTCGGTGATCGATATTTCCGCAAGTTCCCTGTTGAGGGCGGACAGGCGTTCGTTGGCGCGGACAAGCTCCGAGGTCCTCTCCTTCACCTTGCTTTCGAGGGACAGGTTCAGCTCGTTCAGTTTCTTGTACAAATCGGCGTTGTCGATCGCCACCGATGCCTGCGCGGCAAGCGCGGTCAGGAGCGCTTCATCGTCCTTCCCGAACCTCCCGGCCTTCTTGTTCAATACCTGGATCGCGCCGATCACCTCTCCGACGATGTTCTGCAAGGGCACGCAGAGAATGCTCCGTGTCCGGTATCCGGTCTTCTTGTCGAATTCCGGATTGAACCGCGGATCGGCATAGGCATCGGGGATGTTGATGATCTCGCCCGTTTTCCCCACGGTCCCGGCAATGCCCACGCCCACGGGAAACCGGATCTCGACAACGTCCACGCCCTGGGCGATCTTGGCCCACATCTCCCCTTTATCCCCGTCGATCAGAAAGAGCGAGCTGCGCTCGGCGTTCATGACCGCCGTGGTCTCCTCGATGATCATGGCGAGCAAACGGTCGAGATTGCGCTCCGCTGCCAGGCGCATGCCCACCTTGAGCAGGATGGAAAGGCGGTCGGGTTCGATGTTTTGGATGTTATAGCTCATGGTCCTGTGATCCCGTGGAACTGAAGTTATCTCTCTGCCGGCGTAAAAAGTTTTTTCAGCTCTCTAAGCTCCCGGATAACGTACTCCGGCCCCGCCTGCCTCAGCTCGCTTTCGGAGCGGAACCCGTAGGTCACGGAGCAGGTGATGACGCCCGCGGCGCGGCCTGCGCGGACGTCCGTGGTCCCGTCGCCCACGATCAGCGTTTGCTCCCTGGGCACGCCGAACTCGGCCATGAGCCTCTGCACGGAATCCGGCGCCGGCTTGAGCGGCAGCCCGAAATCCGCGCCGATGATCATGCGGAAATAGCCGTTGATCCCGAGGCAATCGAGCAGGGGGCTCACGAATTCCATGGTCTTGTTGCTGATCACGGCCATGGGGATCGCTTTGAAATGCTCCAGCGTTTCCCGGACAAAAGGATAGAGCGAGGACCGGACCACGAGGTTCTGTTGGTGATGTTTTTTGTAGATTGCCACTGCGTCGGAAAGTCGCTCCGTCTCGTTGCCGAGGGAGCGCATCATCAGCGCTTCGATCCCATCGCCGACGTAGTGGCGCACGGTGTCCAGGGAAAGGGGCTGCCTGCCCAGACGATCAAGCGTGTAATTGACCGACGCCGCGATGTCCTCCAGCGTATTCACGAGGGTGCCGTCGAGGTCGAATATGAGAAGGCCGATAGATTTCATGGTAGGAACGGTAAATGAGAAAAGAACGGCATTACGTCAGTTTTGTATTGTCGGAAACTCACTGGACCGCGGTCATTCCCAGATAGGTCATCGGGTTGTCCGATGCAAACTGGAGCGCCCGGTCCGGCGGCACTCCGAGACTAACCAGGTTCTTTATCGAGTCAGCCAGGGTGATGCCGCTGCCCAGAAGCGTGCCGCCCGCCCCCCGGATGGCGCCGGAGCCCCAGCCCGGCCCCATCACCGAGTCGGAGATGAGGATGATCTTGTCCGGCGATTTCATGTCGAAAATCATCTTGAGACTCTGCGGATGCAGGTGCGCTAAATCGGCGATGATCTCCACGTAGATGTCCTCGTCCATCAACCCGAAGCCCGCAAGGCCGGGCTCGCGGTGGTGAAAACCGCGCATGGCGTTGAACAGGTGGGTGATCCCCGTGGCGCCGGCGTGCTTCCCTTCTTCCGCCTGCTCGATCGAGGCATCGCTGTGGCCCATCTGCACCAGAAAACCCTTTTCCCGGCAGAGTTCGATCACGCGCAGCGCTCCCGGCAGCTCGGGGGCGATGGTCACGATCTTGATAATGTCCTCGAAGTCTTCGACCAGCCGGTTGAAGGCCTCCGGCGAGGGATCGGCAAAGCTCTTCCCGTCCAGAGAGCCCGCCCGTTCAGGATTGAGAAAAGGACCTTCAAGGTGCGCGCCGAGAATGGTTGCGCCTTCCCGTTGCGCCGCCATGGCCCTGCGAATGGCCCCCAGGTGCTCCCGCATGATTTCTACGGAACCGGGGTATATTGTGGGGAGAAGCGCGGAGGTGCCGTGCTGGCCGTGGATCTGGGCTATCTGAAGAATGTCGTCCTGGCGCCTGGTGCGGGTATCATATTTTTCAGCCCCGTGAACGTGAATATCGATGACGTAGTGCTTCGTGCCGATCGCATAGGCCATATGAGCTCCCTTTAAAAGACAACGAGGCGACAAAAACAGTTTAGCATGATCACCGCGTCACCCCTTCTCCCCGTCGTGTTTTAGGTAATCTTCCCTCGTCGCGAAAAAAACTCGCTTAACGCCAGACGCACCACTGCCCCGCGGTCCCAGGGTTGTTTCAAGTCCCTGGTGATCTCCGCCGCGACCTCGTCGAGGGCGTCGAGATGTTCGTCTTCGAGGAGCAAGGTCACTTCCACCAGCCCGTGATGCTCATGCCCCTCGTGTCCGTGGCCGTGATGGCCCTGTTCGTGATGTTTGTGCCCATGATCGTGTTCGTCGCTCATGAATCGCCTCCGTCAAAGCGCATGGAGCAGAGGGCATGGAGCAGAGGCGCACCTGCCGCCGAATCTATGGTCTTTGCCCTCTGCCCTCCGCCTTCCGCCCTTTGCTAAAAAAGTATTCCCATCATCAGCGGCATCGTAAAGAACAGCGCCACTGTCGAAAAAGCAATG